>JBCBOW010000134.1:0-5598 GCA_039821045.1 Pseudomonadota bacterium | reverse complement strand
CCCCGTCAGGCCGCCAAGCAGCACGATGTAAAGGCCGTTCACAGACAGATTCGCGATGGGCAGATAGACATCCATAATGCACCGCGATTAGCCCAGCAGCGTTAGGGATAAAAGCCGCTCGCAAAACAAGGATTACAAGACGTCGGGAAAGTCCGCCGCCGCGAAGGAGATTGCGGTGCTAAAAGCTAGCAGAGACGGTGGCCGCGAGCCCTGAATCGGGCGAGGCATCGCCGCTGATGCGCTCACGCCAATCGAGCGAGACGCGCGCTGGCACATTGCCCACAAGCACATCGAGCCGCATGGTCGGGCCAAAATCCAATCGGTTCACATCGCGCTGCGCGCCGCCCCAAGCGCCTGCCCCGACGCTAAGCTTGAGCGCGTCTTTGGCGGTGGGTCGGATATCGATGATCGGCCCTGTGAGCGCGAATTGGCTATCAACAAAGCCGGTATCGAAATCGCCGCCGACATAGCCGCCACCGGCATAGACCTCAGCCGCCAGCCCTTCGATAATGGCGATCGGCGGGATCTCAGTGACGACATAGCCCGCCGGGCGCACCTGAGTTCCGGATGGGTTCTCGGTCACACGCAGTTCGGCCGCGGCGCGCAAGGGCACCGAGCCAACCGGCCTTGCGGAGACGCCCGTCGCCACTTCTGTCTCGCCATTGGTAACAAGAGCGCGGTAAGCGCGCGCATAGACACGGGGATCATGCGAGCTGCTTGGCCGCGCGCGCCATTGGACAATCGCTCCGAGTTGGCTTGCACCATAAATCGGGACGCGGCCCTGTGTGATCGGTGCGGAATTGGAGCCCGCCCGCACGAAACCCCAGGCATCGACTGACCAGCGCTTGGTCCCGCTCTTGCGCGCTGCGTTTTGAGGGCCACCAAATGGCGGTGCTCCCGGGCCACGAAGCGGGTCTTGGCGGGCCAAAGCGGCGCTCGCTACCGAACCGTTGAAGCTGCCGCGACGCCACATCCCCAGATCATCGTTCAATGCAGCACTGGTCAGGAAGCCATGAGCGCTCGCCAAAGACGCGTTGGATCGTCTGCGCGCAGATTGACGCCAGTCGGGGCGAAGCGGTTCAACATAGCCATCCGGGACGAAGCGATAGTTGCGCCCTCGCCTCCGCGCAGGTTGCCCATACGCCGCACGGCGCAACAGCGCGGACCTCGGATCAGCGACAAACAAATCGCGCCGATAGGCCTGCGGAGTATACCACGGGTCAATCGCTTGCGGCGCCCTTGCGGCATAGGTGGGCGCATAAGGATCAGCATAGCTCATCGCGCCAGGCTCTGCGGTCAGGAACGGATCACTTTGATCCGGATCGGCTTGGACAAACGCTGGCATCTCGCCTGCCTGCACAAAGCCACCGCCTTGCGGAAACGGATCTTCCCAAGCGAGCGCGCGCCCACCGATCCAAAGCGCCATCAAAACGCCAATGACCGCCAATGGCCCGCCGCGTCGTGCAGGGGAGCGTGGCTTTCGGACCGGCACTCTGAGGCCGTTTTGCTGTGCCGCGATCACTGTTCAGCGCCTCGCACATTGGAGTTAGCAACCGTTGGGTGGGTTGAATGCGGCGTCTTGTCCCAGACCGCCGCGCGCCCAAGCAGAGTGCGGATGTAAGCGGTGACAGCACGCCGACCCGCAATGATCGCCACAACATTGGTCAACGGAATACGCAGAACCGCGCGAACCCCCTCAAAAAAGCCGTAGCTCTGGGCGGTAAACCCGAAGCGCCACAAGGTGCGCCACGCGAAAGCAACAAGGTTTGCCCAAAGCAGAATGCGCAAGGTCGGTGTCAACGTTTGTTCGGGAAGCAGGCCAGCCGTGCTCGCGCTCCACATCGCAGCGGTGAGAACCAGCAAAGCGTAACCGATCAGCAGAACCAGCGCCGTAAACGGACCGCGACGATCACGCGCGCGCATCCAGCTCTCAATCGCGCCGCCATTCCAGCCTACGTGGTCCCAACCCTGAAGCGCAATGCCATGGACCCAGCGGGTCTTTTGACGGATCACATCACGCAAGTTCGAAGGAAAGTAAGCGCGCGTTGCGACAAAACGCCCATCATCGCCGCGCGCTCGCACGAACCGGCATTCGCCGCCCATCTCTCCGATTGTGAGGCCAAGCAGATAGTCTTCGGTCAACGATGTGGGATTAAACGGATCGCCATCGCGGCTGCGCTGAGCCAGCGCCTGGAGAGCACGACGCGATATCGCGCAACCCACGCCCGCTGCGGGAAGCGCAGCGCCCAGCGCGCCGCGCACGACCATCGCTTTGCCGTGCGCCTCCGCAAATTCCTCGCAATAATGGCTGCCCAAGTGCCGAGCGAAGAAACCGGCGTGCGGCGGGATCAGCGGTTCCACAGGCAATTGCGCAAAGTCAGCGCCGTCTGAAATCGCAGCTTCGAGCAGGCCAAGCCCCGCTGGATCGACCATATCCTCTGCGTCATGAAACACGATCGTGTTAAACAATTGACCGGAGCGCCACTCATCATCGCGCAGCGCCTGATGCAAGCGATTGAGGCAATCCGCTTTTGTTGTTGGACCATTGTGGTCCAGTACAACAATCCGCAGCCTGTGCTCACCCCAGCCCGAAGCGACACGCGCAGCGCGCATCGCGGCGGCAATCGTATCAGGATCATTGCGGTAGCATCCGACATACAGGCGCATCGCATCTTGCGGCCATGCTTTGAGCGCGTGCACAATGGTATCGCAGATAACGCCAGCCTCTTGCCAAGCTGGGATAAAGACCGCGACTGGACCGTTAAGCTCCTGACCCTGCAGCGCCTTGCGATCGACCAAAGGAGTTTTGACTTTGCCGGTGAACTTCAACCATAGCCAAGCGCAGTCGATGGCGATGTCATCGGCTGCACCAATGAGGAAGAACACCCCAGCAAACAACAGCAACTCGCGCTGGAACACAGCCAGCCAGTGCCACAAATCCCAAACAGTACTTTCCAAGACCACCCCGTAGACATTCCCCGATGGCAAACTATCGCGGGACGATTGGACTTGCAAGGACGCTAACACTTCTCAATGAGGCGATCACTCATGACTGAAAAAAGCCCATCTCTTCCGCGCCCGTTGCGCTCGATTTTCGCACCTGTTCGCGCGCTTTTTGTAAGTGATGCCTCAGCCGGTGTTTTGCTCATCCTTGTCGCCGCAGGCGCGATGCTCGCTGCGAACTCGGCATACTCCGCCGAGTATAAAGAATTGTTCTATGGCGAACTGCCCTGGACGCCGATCAAGAAGCTCGATGATCTGCACTTGTGGATTAATGATGGGCTTATGGCTCTGTTCTTCTTCGTGGTAGGCCTCGAAGTGAAGCGCGAACTCGTCCAAGGCTCTTTATCCAATGCATCTGCGCGGCGCTTGCCTGGTGTCGCTGCTCTTGCCGGAATGATCGCGCCTGCGATCGTGTACATGCTTGTGTCGGGCGGCGGCGAGTATACCCGCGGATGGGCGATCCCCGCTGCGACTGACATCGCGTTTGCGATGGGCGTACTTGGCCTGCTGGGAAATCGAGTGCCAGCCTCGCTCCGATTGTTTCTTCTTACCGTCGCGATTGTCGACGACATCGGCGCGATCATGGTGATCGCCGTGTTCTACACGCCATCGATCTACCTTGGATGGCTGGGTGCATCCGCGGTGGTCTTTGCGCTCATGGTGGGTCTGAACCGCTTTAGGGTCGGGCAATTCTGGCCTTACATCCTGCTCTCGCTGGTGCTGTGGTTCTGCGTGCTGAATTCGGGCGTGCATGCGACGATTGCGGGCGTTCTTGCCGCGCTTACTATTCCGCTGCAGCGTTCTGACGGGAGCGTGATGCTCGATAAGCTCGAACATGGCCTCGCTCCGTGGAGCTCTTATCTCGTCGTGCCGGTATTCGGCTTTGCCAATGCGGGGGTTTCGCTCAAGGGCATGGGCGCCGAAGCGCTGCTCGATCCGCTTCCCTATGCCATTGCAGCGGGCCTCGTCGTCGGCAAGCAGGTGGGCATCTTCACAACGGTCTGGCTCGCTGACAAGACAGGGTTCGCCCCCCGCCCCGCAAACGCAAGCTGGCCAGAGATCTGGGGCGTATCGATCCTATGCGGCATCGGCTTCACCATGAGCCTGTTTATCGGCGGCTTAGCCTTCCCTGATCAGCCTATCCTTATTGAGGAAGCGAAGATCGGTATTCTGATGGGATCAGCGATTTCCGCAGTGCTTGGCTATATTGTGCTGCAATTGACCACGGAGCACCCCGAAGCGGATTGCGACGATCAAGGAAATGTGCCCGCCTAGGCGCGTCTGGCTATCGCCAAGAGGATAAGACGAGCGCTTTCATCGCATTCAGCGGCCTTACCAGGTGCCTGTGTTTTCCATGCTTGCCCAGGGCTCTTGCGGTTCAAGCCGGCCTTCCTGAAGCAGCTCAACCGAAGCGCCATCGGGGGTCTTCACAAAGGCCATGTAGCCATCGCGCGGTGGGCGATGGATGGTGTGCCCAGCTTCAGCCAGGCGCTCGCAAGTCGCATAGATGTTGTCCACCCGATAAGCGAGATGGCCAAAATTGCGGCCAGAATCATAGCTTTCAGGTTCGCTGCCGTCTTCGGGAGGCCAATTGTAGGTTAATTCGACTTCGGCAAGCCCTTCCTGCCCGGGCGCCGCGAGAAACACGAGCGTAAAGCGCCCTGCCTCAACGTCAAACCGGCGCACTTCCTCAAGGCCAATGAGTTTGAAGAAATCGATCGTCGCGTCGGGATTGGTCACACGCAGCATGGCATGAAGGAATTTGGTCATAGCGCTCTTCGTAAAGGTTGCGATTGGGCCTTGTGATGTACGCGCAATTTGCCGCTCATTCAAAAACAGTTCATCGCTAGAGATGCACGGTTGGTCGCATCAAAGCAGGAGGACTATCATGCCCGAATCGAACCCTGAGACACCCGTCTCGGATAGCCGCTCGTTTCTGAACTCACCCCAAACCTGGCGATGGTTCGGCACAGCCGGTATTGCCGCAGCTGGAATCATTGTAGGTGGATACCTTCTGGGCGACGGGCTGCTGCGTGCCAAAGAGGCCGAACGCTCCGTTACCGTGCGCGGGCTCGCTGAGCGCGATGTGACCGCCGATCTTGCGACATGGACCATTGCCTATTCAGCGAGCTCAACAAGCATGACGAGCGCACAATCCAAGGTCCGTCAGGACACAGCGGCCATCCGTGCCTTCTTTGACGAACTCGGGTTTCCCGCTGATGCGCTGCAGCCAACCGGCGCCAACGTTTCAAGCTACACAAGCAATGGAGTAACCAATTACACAGTGCGCCAACGCCTTGCGCTGCGCACACGTGATGTCGAACTGGCGCAAAAGGCGGTCGCGCAGCAGTTTGATCTGGTCGGCCGCGGGGTGTTGCTCGAAGAGGGCTCGGGCATGAACTACGCCTTCACTGGGTTAAACGAGATAAAGCCCGATATGGTCGCAGAAGCCACCAGAGATGCGCGCGCAGCGGCACAGCAATTCGCACAAGATTCCGGCGCAAGCGTGGGCTCGATAAAGGACGCAACACAGGGCTATCTGAGGTGCCCCAGCCGCCGCTGCTACCATCGCGGGCCTCGATCGAAAAATAGCCC
>JBCBOW010000133.1:0-5601 GCA_039821045.1 Pseudomonadota bacterium | reverse complement strand
CCCTGGCGCGCAATTACACCGGCCAGCAAGTGGGCGTGTACCGCGAAAACGATGATCTGATCCCGATCCTATCACGCGCGCCCGAAAGCGAGCGCCAGACAGTTGACGGGATTGGCGCGGTGCAGGTGATCAGCCCGGCGGGCTATGCTGTGCCGATCGAGCAGGTGACCGACGGCATCAAAACCATCTTTCGCGACAGCCGTCTGCGGCGGATCGACAATGTTTGGTCGATCAAGGCGCAGGCTGATCCTGCGCCGGGCACTTTGTCAGGCGATCTTCAGGCGCGGGTTGAGCCGCTGGTGAACGCGATCCCCTTACCGCCGGGCTACAGCCTCAAATGGGACGGCGAAAAGGGCAATTCAGCCGAAGCGAACGAAAACCTCGCCAGCGTGATCCCGCTCGGATTTGGCGCGATGGTGCTGGTGACGATCTTCCTCTTTAACGCGCTGCGCCAGCCGCTGGTGATCTGGTCGGTGGTCCCGCTGGCGCTGGTAGGGGTTGTGTTCGGCCTGCTGGTCATGGGCGTGCCGTTTGAATTCATGGCGATCCTGGGCGTGCTTTCGCTGGCGGGTCTGCTCATCAAGAACGCTATCGTGTTGGTGGATCAGATCGATCTTGAGATCAATGAAGGCAAGCCGCGCATGGACGCGCTGGTGGATAGCGCCGCCAGCCGTGTGCGCCCGGTTCTGCTGGGCTCGGGGACGACGGTGCTTGGCGTGATCCCGCTCTTCACCGATGCGTTTTTCAAGTCGATGGCTGTGGTGCTGGTGTTTGGACTGACCTTTGCGACCGCGCTTACACTGATCATCGTACCGGTGGTTTACGCCGCGATCTTTGGCATCTCGACCGATGAGCGCGCCGGCAAATCGGGGGGCAAGGGCGGCGACAACACCCCGCCCGAAGGCGCGAAGGAGGCGGCGGCATGATCAAGCGCGTGCTCCTTATTGGCGTTGCCTCGCTCGCATTGTCGGGCTGCATGACGCTGAGCACCGATGACGATGTTGCGCGCGCGGCGGCTGAGAGCCTGCCTTCGCTGCCGGATAATTGGGTGGTGGATGGCGCTGATCCGGGCGATGTGCGCATCGGCTGGATCGAAGCGGTGGGCGATCCGGTCTTGACCGAGCTTGTCATGGAAGCGCAGGCGAACAATCCCGATATCCTTGCCGCCGCCGCCAATCTAGACGCCGCGCGCGCGCTGGTTGTGCAGGCCCGCGCGCCGCTGTTCCCGCAGATCAACGCCAATTTCAACGTCGATCGCACCGACACGCCCAACCCGTTTGCGCTCAACACCACGCTCTTCACCGCGACCGCGCAAGCGGCGTGGGAGCTGGATTTGTGGGGCCGGGTGCGCTCTGGCCGCAACGCCGCTTACGCCAGTGCGCAGGCGGTCGAAGCCGATTTGCGCTTTGCTCAATACGCGCTCGCAGCAGGCGTGGCCTCAGCCTATTTTGCCAGCATCGAAGCGCGCGAGCAGGTCAGCGTGGCCCAGCGCACAGTGGACGCGCTGGCGGAAATCGATCGGATCGTGCGTGTGCGCTATCGTGAAGGGTTTGCCTCGCGCCAGGACACCGCGACAACCGGCGCCGACCTTGAAGGCGCGCGCGACGCTCTCGAGCAAGCGCAGAACGGGGCGCGCAACGCAAAGCGCGCGCTCGAAGTGTTGCTGGGCCGCTATCCGGCGGAGAAAGTGGAATTCGCTGAGACCCTGCCCGAAGCCCCGCCGCCGCCGCCCGCCGGCCTGCCAGCCGACTTGCTCGAACGGCGCCCGGACGTGATTGCCGCCGAACGCCGCGTCGCGTCGGCCTTTGCCAATCTCGATCAGACCAAGGCCGCGCAGCTGCCGCAAGTTGTGCTCACTGCGGCGGGCGGGAGCACCTCGACCGACCTTGGCGATATCCTCGACACCGGGAACCTCTTGTGGTCGATCATTGGCGATGTGCTTCAGCCGATCTTCGATGCCGGCCTTCGCGGCGCGCAAGAGGACGAGGCCGACGCCAATCGCCGCGCGGCGATCTCGCTCTATGCCTCGACTGCGCTGGCGGCGCTCCAGGACGTGGAAGACAATCTCGATGCGGTAAAGGTGTTTGCCGAGCGTGAGACGATCCTTGAGACCGCCGCTGAGGAAGCGGGCACGGCCTATGCGCTGGCGCAGTTGCAATATGAGGAAGGCGAGATTGACCTCATCGACGTCTTGAACTTTCAGCAGCGCCTGTTTTCGGCCGAGCGCAACCTCGTCACGGTGCGGCGCCAACGGATCGATCAATGGGTGGGGCTCAACCTCGCGCTTGGCGGCTCGTGGAGCGCGGTGCCTTAGCCAGAGCTGTGGAGCGCTGTTCCGGGCGACCTGCCTGACTGAGAATGCGCTTGGCAAACCCCGCAATTTTCCAAGGCCTGCGCGGCGGTCAGATAGTCTTCCGATCATCCCCGCCCTTGCGGATCTGCACTCAGTATCCCCCAGCCTCAGGCCCAAGCATTTGCTCAAACTTGTCGAGCGATTGGCGCAGGTTTTTCAAATTCGAGCGCAATTTGATGGGGTCGCCTGCGTCTATGGCTAAGGGGCGTCCAGATTGGCATGACCCGATCTCACCTTGCTGGCCGAGAAGTTCATCGAGCGAAAAGCTGGGTTTAACGCTTAGCTCGTTGAGCAATAGGGTCCGAAAATCGGCGAACATCTTTTGCGCTCGCAAGCGGTCACCCTGAAACGCTGCAGCCTGAATACAGATCGAATGGGCTTCTTCGCGGAATCCCTCGTGCCGGATCGATATCTGCGCATAGGCTTCTGCGCTCGCATAATCCTTTTGCGAAAAGGCAAGGCGAGCGGCGAGTAGGACAGCATCAAGCCACAGGTTCTCTAGCCGCGTCCGTTCGATCAAAGCCCATTCCTCATCAATTCCAATGAGAAACTCCGGATTGTAAAGATTGATTGCCTGTTTGACCGAGCGATAAGCGGCCGTCTCGTCGCGAGCCGCCAAATCGCTCGCCCTTTCGCATTTGACCATAAACGCTGCGATGTCGATCCAGGTTCGCCGATCAGTGACAAGCCTGACTGTATCGCGTGATGGTGTTTCCAAACGTGATGCAATCAATGGGTCTTGCCGCATTCGCCAGATCGCGGTGTTGAGAGCACCGCGCGCACGGTCTGCGCTCGCTTCCGGCCAAAGCGCGCTTGCAACGGCTTTGCGTTGTAAAATTTCGTCATAGTGTAAGCATAGATAGGCAAACAGCGCCTTAGGGAAATTAGCCACCAAACTAACTTCACGCCCTCCGCAGTGTAATTGCAGAGCACTAAATAGGTTTACTCGTAAAACAGGCATGAATCACCTCTGATCCCCACATTCAGGTGACGAGGTGCAGCGGCCTATTTGTATTTCTGTTCTTTCCCCGTGATGCGAAGCTGCTCCCATTTAAGCAGTCCGACAAGTGATTTAACCGCACGAAAAGTGCGTTTCATCGCAATCGACAGTCGTGTGAGAGAACTGTGAGAGCCGCGTGACCGGCCCGTGAGTGCGCGTCTCTAGCCAAGCCATGACGACTCGAAAGTTGTGGTGCGCGATTGACCAAGAACATTCAAACTGCCGGTCGACTGACCTTCGTATTGCGCGTCCTTCTGCAAGCCGAGCCGTCCGAGGACGACAGCAGGCGCTGTGTCGGAAGCGTTCAATGCCTCGAAAGCGGCGAACGTGCGGACATCGCGGATGATCAAGCGCTGCTGCGCTTCCTCGAAAACGAATTGCGACGAGCAAGCGAGGAAGCGAAGTGATGTACACCGATAACACCCGATATCCGACACTGCGCGCGGTCTTGAGCGAAGAGCTCGATCATTACGATGATCACTCATTCGAGGATTACGTCTCGCAAGTGTGGCCCGATGCAACCGCGGAAGAGCTTGAAGTCAACTTCAAGGCCATCGGCCGTTCACTTGGTCGTGGTTTGCGCCAGGCGGGGCAAGTGGTTGTTCGCGCGCTCCCGGGCGTTATCAATGGCGCGGTTCAAGGGGCATCAACGGGAGCCATGCTCGGCCCCAAAGGCATGCTGGCAGGCGCAGCCATCGGCGCCATCGGCGGAGGGATTGCCAGCGCGACAGCGCGACGCCCGCAGCAAGCCCAGAGGCAGAACGTCCAACGGCAACAGGCCCAAAGGATGCCGCCGCAGCAGCCACCGCGTGCTCAGCCTCAGCCAAGGCGAGTGCCGCCGCGCATCCAACTCCCACCCGGCGCCACGGCCCCCATAATGACCCGACCAGCACCCCGGCGTCTGGCACCACCGCGCCTGGCACCACCGCGTCGAGCGCCGCAGCGTACAATGCAGCGGGCGGCTTATAGGCCGGCCTTCAGACGCCGCGTTTCTCGTCGTGCGATGCCGAGCAACGCTTCGCAAGCGCTTCTCCAGCTCCTGTCACGGCCCGAGGTGATCAATGCCCTGCTGTCACTCACCATGGGACAAATTGGCCGCCGACAGATCCCCGTAGGCAACACCTCGGTCAGTCCACAGCGCATTGCCGCGCTCATCAACAGCGAGGACTTTGCCCCCGAGGAGGGTTCATTTGAAGCCGAGGAATTCGCCATCTCGGACGAGGCAATCCTTGAGGAAATCTTCAGCACGCCCGCCGAGGACCACCCGTTCGCCTACGCTGTAGGCGCGGGCCAGTCAGCCGACGATGATCTCAACTATGACGACTTCGACTTCGACTTTGATGACGACTTTGAAGACGACGCCGACAATTGGGAACATGAGGCCGACTACGGCGCCGAAGACACCTCGATCCATTCGCAATTCGAACATGCCAGCGGGGATTACGCTTATGCCGGTTGGGATGGTGAGGACTCGCTCGAAGACAATTGGGACCAAGCCCATCTCGAAGACGACCTCGACTTGGAATGGGACAATGCGGACCCCGCTTCGGGCGTCGAAGAGGTTGATCCTTTTGAAGCCCACAATGCCGAAATGTGGGAGCCTGCCCGATGACGGACATGGCCAAGCTTTTGGAGCTTACTCAGTCAGGCGATCCGTCCGCTGCGCTGCGTTCAATGATCGAAGAGGGATCGATCCCGGATAGCCGGCGCCAGGTCCTCCAGATGCTGCTCTCCCAGCAGACCACGCTCGATGCGAGTGAAGAAGCGCTCATAGATGCAGCGCCGGACGCACAGACAGCCCACAGCGACAATCGCGAGATCACTGCATTCGCTCAGCAGATAGAAGCGCAGCAGAGCCTACTCCACGATCTCGCCGACGCTATCGGCGCGTGCGGCGAGTGCTTCGGTGTCGATGAAGATTGCGAGCATTGCGGCGGCCAAGGCGCGCCTGGAGCCTTTGCCCTTGATCCCGAAGCCTTCGCATTTTTTGTGCGCCCTGCGCTCGAAAAAATGAGTCTCAGGCGTGCACGCCGCGCTGCGGGCTTATCCAACACCCAGCTCATCAGCAAAGGAGTGAGATGATGAATACCCACTACACAGACGCAGGTTTTGCGACTGACACCGAAATCGTCATAGTCATAATCGTCGTCTTCAACATCGTCCTCGATCAGCAGATCCTCCATCGGATAGCCGAATTCGACATCTTCGGTGTCAGTCGCAAAACCTGCGTCTGTGTAGTGGGTATTCA
>JBCBOW010000132.1:0-5602 GCA_039821045.1 Pseudomonadota bacterium | reverse complement strand
CAAAGACGACGGCGTGTCGGGGCCTCCGATGTGGTTCACTCATCCCGAGACCGAGGACGACTCCTACGAGCTGCGAGAAGCCGACGATGTCCATGAAGATGACAGAGACATCCGAATAGCTGTCTGCGATCACTTCGCCCTCGCGCAGACGCTTGGCGACATCAGCGGGCAGCACCCGGTGAAGCATCTCCTCGGTCTTGGTGCGCTCTTCCTCAAGTTCGCGATTGGCCATGAAAGTGTTGCGCGCGCGCCGATCAATGTCCCAGTTCACAAAGCACGCGAAGGTGAAATAGGTGGTGAAGTTGGTGAAGGTATAGACCTTGCTCACCAGCGTGTTGTCGCTTTGAAGCAGAAAGGCAATGTAGAGCGCCAGCAACACGGTGGCCCAGCCAAAAAACCAGCGCGACGTGCCAACAAAGCCAACACTGGCAAACACCAGCAGGACGCCGATGTTGATCACCGCCATGCCAAAGCGCGAGATATCCGTGATCGCAGACTGTGCGCCAAGCGCTTCGATCAGCATCACCATGATCACCGCCATCACTGTGAAGATCACAACATCAACCCAGGGCTGCGTGACGTAGAAGCGTGTGTAGGTAAGCGCGAAGAGCGCGACGAGCAGAGCCACGAAAGGCAGCGCGGTCATGTTGTACGCGATCACGCCTTCGATCGGGAAATGCATCGGATTGAAGGTGATATAGGATAGCAGCGTCACTATCCCGATAGACGCAAGGAAGCGCGATGCCGGAATGCGCGCCTCTCGCTCGCCCATCACATAGGCTTTCTCGACCGCCGGATCGTCAAATTTTCTAAACATGTCCCTGACCCTCCTGAGAGCCCCGGTCCCACACCAGCGGCTCTAAGAGGGATACGCCGGGTGTCAGCGCATGGTTCAAACTTGATCAGCTGGGCCGCGCCGGTGTTTCAATCGTTGCAGATCGCTCGCCATTTGCGAGACCGGAAACCCGCGTCCGGCAAATTGTCAAAGTGTCGAAGCTGGCGGTGGCAATAATTCATGTATTCGAGCGCGGCGAGAGCCGCGGCCGCAGTGATCGCCCAGCGCTCGCCTGGTGAGGCGGCGAGGTCTGCCACCCACGTGACGGCCGCCAGAACGCAGGCGAAACAAGTTGTAGCCAGGAGTGGCAAGCGCCACTTGGCCGCTTGCCCGAGCACCCATTCGAGGCTGTCGCTTGACCCTTCAAGCTGAAGCAGCTTGGCCCGCCAATAAAGCCCGCCCAAGACGAGCAAGCCGCTCATGGGGACGCAGGCGAGCGCAAGGCCCGGCCCCACGGCTTGCTCCGCGCGAAAACACAAGAACACCATGATCACAGGGATCAGCGCCGCGTTACCAAGCTCCAGCTTCCAATAGGAAGAGAGCCGGGCATGGATGCGATGCTTCGTGCCCTGCATGTTAATCCGCCTGCAGCGCGGTGTTGGTTAGTACACGCGCGCTTTGGGCTCGATATACTCCGCGTCTTCGGTGAGCGTGTATTCGTGGACCGGGCGATAATCGATGCGGATGTTTGACCCGCGACCGCCCCAGCCATCGAACCAGGCGATGGTGTGCTTCATCCACTCTTTGTCATTGCGATCAGGATAATCCTCATGCGCGTGCGCGCCGCGGCTTTCCTTGCGGTTGGCCGCCGATGCCATGGTGACATTAGCCTGCGCCATCAGGTTATCGAGCTCAAGCGTCTCGATGAGATCGCTGTTCCAGATCAGCGACTTATCGGTGACGTGGATGTCTTCCATGCGCTTGTTCTGCTCTTGCAGCTTGGTCACACCCTCATCCATCAGCGCCTGATCGCGGAACACCGCGCAGTGCTTTTGCATCGCCTTTTGCATTTCAGCGCGGATTTGCGCTGTGGGCGAACCGCCTTCGGCGTGGCGGAAATGATCGAGGCGGGTGAGCGCCTGATCCGCACTGTCGGTTGGCAATTCGGGCTGCGCCGCGTTGGGCGTGAGCGTATCGCGCAGGTGATGACCTGTCGCGCGGCCAAAGACGACAAGGTCAATCAGCGAGTTCGAACCCAGGCGGTTTGCGCCATGGACCGAAACGCAGGCCGCTTCGCCCACAGCGTAAAGCCCGGGGACTTCCTTGTCCGGATTGCCGTCAGGGCCAAGGGTCACGACCTGGCCGTGATAATTGCACGGAATGCCGCCCATATTGTAGTGCACCGTTGGCGTCACCGGCAGCGCCTCGCGCGTCAGATCGACGCCAGCGAAGATCTTTCCGCTTTCGGTGATGCCTGGCAGGCGCTGTGCGAGCACGTCGGGATCAATGTGATCCAAGTGCAGGTGGATGTGATCGCCATCCTCGCCCACACCCCGGCCTTCGCGCATTTCGAGCGCCATCGAGCGGCTAACCACGTCGCGGCTCGCCAGGTCTTTGGCGGACGGCGCATAACGCTCCATGAAGCGCTCGCCTTCGGAATTGGTGAGATAGCCGCCCTCGCCGCGCGCGCCTTCGGTGATCAGCACGCCCGCGCCATAAATGCCGGTCGGGTGGAACTGGACGAATTCCATGTCCTGCAGCGGCAGGCCAGCGCGCAGCACCATGCCGCCACCATCACCGGTGCAGGTGTGCGCCGAGGTTGCGGTGTAGTAGCAGCGGCCATAGCCGCCGGTCGCGAGCACCACGGACTGCGCCTTGAAACGGTGGATCGTCCCATCGTCGAGGCACATTGCCATCACGCCGACGCATTTTTGCTCGCCATCGACATTCGACATGATGAGATCGAGTGCGAAATACTCGATGAAGAAGTCGGCATCATACTTCAGGCTTTGCTGATAGAGAGCGTGAAGCATCGCGTGGCCGGTGCGGTCCGCTGCGGCGCACGTGCGCTGCACAGGCGGGCCAGCACCCATATTCTGCATGTGGCCGCCAAACGGGCGCTGGTAGATCGTGCCGTCTTCGTTGCGGCTGAAGGGCACGCCGGCATGTTCAAGCTCATAGACCGCAGCAGGCGCCTCACGCGCAAGATATTCGATTGCGTCTTGATCGCCGAGCCAGTCTGACCCTTTGACGGTGTCATACATGTGCCAGGTCCAGTGATCAGGCGTGTTGTTGCCGAGCGATGCCGCGATGCCTCCTTGCGCGGCGACAGTGTGCGAGCGCGTCGGGAAGACTTTGGAGATATTGGCTGTGCGAAGCCCCGCCTCAGCCGCGCCCATGGTTGCGCGAAGGCCCGAGCCCCCTGCGCCCACGACCACCACATCATAGGTGTGATCGATGATCTTGTAAGCGCCCTTGAGCTGAGGACCCGCGTCGTTTGCTGGTGCCGTTGCCATTATCCCTGAACTCCAAAAGCAAGGCTCGCGACACTGAAGATCGCAAAGCCGCCGCCGCCGATCGCGGCCAGTTTAAGCGCTGAAAGCAGCGCGAATTTCGAACCTGAATTGTGGATGTAATCCTCAATCAGCACAGTCAGACCCATCTGCGCGTGCCAGAAAAGGCTCGCCACGAGCAGGATCATCGCCACCGCCGAAATCGGCTGAGTGAGCCAGGCCGTGACCGTCTCATAGCTGTAATCAGGCAGGATCAGGAGACTGATCACCAGCCAGCTCATCAGCACCAGGTTGCTGATCGCGCTGAAGCGATGAACAAGCCAGTGATGCGCGCCATGGTGGCTCGGCCCAAGGCCGCGCACGCGCGCAATAGGAGTGCCATTACCCATTAGCCCAGCCCTCCATTGCGCAGCAGAATGTATGTCCACACGCCCACCGTCAGAATGATCGCGATGATCGGCGAGGCGATTGACCAGAAGCGATTGGTATCAAGCTCATAGCCTGCGCCGATATCGAGGACGAAGTGACGCAGACCGCTCATCATATGCGTGAAAAACGCCCAGCTCAGCCCGATCATGAAGACATAGCCGATCGGCGTTGTCGCGGCCCATTGGAAGGTCTCATAGGCTTCCGGTCCGCTTGCCAGCGCGCCAAGCCACCACACAAGGATCGCAAGACCAACCAGCGCCATGCCATCACCGGTAACCCGGTGCAGGATCGAGGTCAGCATATGCGGCCCCCAGCGCCATATCTGGAGGTGCGGCGAAAGCGGTCTTTGAGCCATGAATGTTCCGTCGTGTGAAGAATATCCCCGGTGACGTTTAGCGCGCCCGCCAAAGTGCGCAACCCCGCGCATGCTCGACATTTCTTGCAAAGTTTCGGATAGGCACTTGCAAAGTTTTGCAGTTCAGGTGCTTGTTTTGACCTCAATTCTCCTCACAGGCTCGAGCCGCGGTATTGGTGCAAGTGCGCGCAGCGCTCTGGAAGCGCGCGATTGCACAGTTATTGGCCATGCCACCGCCCCGCAGGCAGACACTACAATCTCGGCCGACTTTCGCGATCCCCTGGCGGCGCAAATGCTTTGGGATGAGGCGCTGGACCAGGCGGGCGGCGCGATTGACGTCCTGGTCAACAACGCAGGGCTGTTTGAGGCCAACCGGATCGAGCGCTCAGACATTGAGTGGCTCGATGCGTGGGAAGATACGATGCGCATCAATCTGACCGCCGCTGCTCAGCTTTCGCGTTTCGCTGTGCGCCATTGGCAAGCGCGCGGCGTGCCCGGTCGCATCGTGCATGTCGCAAGCCGCGCTGCCTATCGCGGGGATTCGCCCGCGCACTGGCACTATGCAGCGGCGAAGGGCGGGATGATCGCAATGCACAAAACCATTGCGCGCGGCTTTGCGAGCGAGGGCATCCTCAGTTTTGCGATCACACCGGGCTTTACGGACACGGCGATGGCTGGGGACTATCTGGAAAGCCGCGGCGGCGCTGGTCTGCTGGCGGATATCCCGCTCGGACGTGTCGCCGAGCCTGAAGAAATCGCCGCCATCATCGCCTTTTGCGCGCTCGATGCACCGCCGAGCATGACAGGCGCCGTGATCGACGCCAACGGGGCGAGCTTCGTGCGCTAGGAGCAGCGATGGGTTTGAGGGCAGCTTGAGGGCAACTTGGGGGCAGCGATGAGTGATTTGTGGAAACTGACAGCCTTCGCGCCCAAGAAAACGGTGCAGGCAGCGCTCCTTGCTCACGATGAGATCGAAGAGTGGGATCAGGACCTCGTTATCGCCGGCCGCGAAGTCGCGCCTGACAAAGATCAGGAATGGGTGCTCGAAGCGTGGTATCCGCGCAAGCCCGGCGATGCTGTCACCTCAGCGCTCGCGGGTCTGTTTGGCGCACATGCGCCTGCGATCGCGGCAGAGCCGGTGGCCGATCAGGATTGGCTATCGCTCAGCCAGGCGGGCGCGCAGCCGATCAGCGCGGGCGCGTTTCATGTGCACACACCCGATTACCCTGCGCGCACTGATGCCATCGATTTCGTGATCCCGGCAGCCCAAGCCTTTGGCACAGGCCAGCACGCAACCACGGCGGGTTGCCTGGAAATGCTCACCGACATGAAAGCGCGCGGGGTTGTGGCGCGACGGATTGCGGATATCGGCACAGGCACCGGGCTGCTGGGCTTTGCGGGCCTTGCGCTTTGGCCGAGCGCGGAGACGACCGCTTCGGATATTGATCCGGTGTGCGCGCCCGTGGTCGAGGAAAATGCGCGGCTTAACAACCTTGCGATTGGAGCCGGACCGGGCGCGATGACCATGGT
>JBCBOW010000131.1:0-5674 GCA_039821045.1 Pseudomonadota bacterium | reverse complement strand
GGTGTAGCTTCCCACCGGCAGAGTTGAGAGGAAGAACAGATCAACAAAGCGGCTGATCTGGTAGACCCCCGCACCGAAAATCGCCGGGACGATCAGCACGCCAAGTTCCTTCACACCGCTGGTGACGCGCGGCAGACCAAAGCTCAGGCGAAACCCGGCGCGGCGCATGAAGAACCCTAGCCAAACAACCTGCAAGAGCCCGGAGAGCGAGAGCGCCCAGGCCATCGTTTGCGCCGTCGCGCGCTGACCTTCCAGATCAGCTTCAAGCGTCAGCCCGTAGAGCAGCGCCGCGATCAGGCAGATGTTGAGCAGCACAGGCGCCGCCGCCGCCGCGGCAAAGCGTGAGAGCGAATTGAGCACGGCCGCGATCAGCGTCGCGATGCTCATGAACAGCAAATAGGGAAACGTCACGCGGCCCATGAAGATCGCGATTTGGAGATTGGTGGCGTTTTCGCTCAGGCCCTCAGGGGCGAAGAAATCGATCACCCAAGGCATAGCGATCATCGCAAGGCCGCCAAACACGATCAGGATCGGCAGCAATATGCTCAGGACTTGGGTGGCAAAGCTCTGCGCCTCGCCAAAGTCTCCATCAGCGCTCATGCGTCGATTAAACAGGGGCACAAAAGCGCTCGCAAAAGCGCCTTCGGCAAACAGGCGACGGAATATGTTGGGCAGCATGAAGGCGAGCTGCCACGCATCGCCCATCGCGGTTGCGCCCAGAACCCGCGCAATCAACACATCGCGGGCAAACCCGAACACCCGGCTCACCGCTGTAAGCCCGCCTATCGTGCCAACATTCTTCAGAAGGCTCATGGCTCAGCGTGCCCCCTGCTGCCTACGCTCGCGCTGTGACCGGTCAGCCGTGATCGAAGCTGCCACAACCTGTAAATGCGCGAGCCATCCAGTGCCGCAGGCTCCCGATTGGCCTTAGGCGTTGCCAGTGGGCGCGTCAGACCCGCCCTCGGCAGCGGCGCGGTCTGCTTTGGCTTGTGCGAGTTGCTGCGTGTAGAGCGTGCCGAAATCGATCGGGTCCACCATGAGCGGCGGGAAACCAGCATCGCGGACCGCGTCTGCGATGACCCGGCGGGCGAAGGGGAAGAGCACGCGCGGCGCTTCAGCAAACAGGAATGCATGCGCTTGATCTTCGGGAATGTTGCGGATCCCGACGAGACCGCAATACGCCAGCTCAACGATGTAAACGGCGCCTTGCGCGCTGTTCGCGCTGATATTGACGCTGAGCACCACTTCGTGAACTTCTTCGCCCTTGGGCTCAGCAGCGATGTTGAACTGCACATCAATCTGCGGCTGGTCGGTCCACTGAAAGACCTCCGGCGCACTCGGGTTCTCGACCGAGAGATCTTTTACATATTGGGTGATGATCGCAGCCGCAGGCTGAGTGCTGTCGGCACCATTTGCGCCAGCATTGTCGAGATTGGTGAGAACGTCGCCTTCGTCGGCCATGATTATATGTCTTTCAAACTATCGTGGTGATCGCATGCGGGGGGCTTCCGGTCGCACGGCACCGCACAAAACTGGCGCGCGCCTAGCAGGCGCGGATGCTTGTCGCAATGGGCTGGCAATGTGGGGATAGGGCAAATCGGGGTATGCCAATTGGGTCCAACCCCGTGTTCGTTACGTATCTACGGCAGAAAAGATTCGTCGCAATGCGGTCAAGGCGCGGCAAAATGGGCATCTGATGAGGCAAAGTGTATCGCAAATGCCCGTGTTTGCCCTCAATTCCGACCGAACGAGCGTTGTCGAATTGTATTTCAGGCCTATGTTAGGCATGGTGTTATTCGCTTGGGCGCAAGGGAGTGGCGCTGGCCAAGCACAACAGACCGGGTAGTTATTGTGATCACAGAAATCATCGTCCTTGCCATGATCGCCGCATTTCTGGGTTTGCGGCTTTATGCGGTGCTTGGCCGCCGTGCTGAGCATGAAGAAGAATCGGTGCCGCAACGGATCGATGCAGGCGAGAATAAAGCGGGCGCCGCTGGCGCGCAGCCGCAGTCTCAATCGACCGCTCCTGCTGCCGCTTCCATGCGGCCCGCGCAGCTTGAAGGCGTAATGCCCGCGGTTGAGCGCGGCGTGCGTGAGATTGCTTCGGCAGACAGCCGCTTTGACATCAGCGCCTTCATGGAAGGCGCCAAGGGTGCTTATGGCATGGTGCTCGAAGCGTTTTGGACCGGAGACCGCGAAACCCTTCGCGATCTTTGCGATGATGACGTTTATGAAGGCTTTGTCGGAGCCATCGAAGCGCGCGAGGAAGCGGGAGAGACACTCGATAACTCGCTTATTCGTGTCGAAGAAACTCGCATCCACTCAGCCTCGCTTGATGGGCGCATGGCGCGGATTGCCGTGCTTTTCGTCGCCGATATCGCAGCGGTCACGCGCGATAAGGATGGCAATGTCATCGCCGGTTCGCTCGACGATGCGATTGAGAGCCGCGATGTTTGGACCTTCAGCCGCAACGTCAGCTCGAAGGATCCTAACTGGGTTCTCGACGAAACGGACGAAGGCTGATCAAGCGCGGCCTTGTGTGGGTCGCGACACGCTGACTGCATTGCCGCTTCAGGAGCCAGGATTGTGAGCAAACGCGCATCCGTGATCCGGTTGTCGTCTGCGGCTCCCCAAGCGACGTCCCTCTTCTTGACCAGCCAGGCCAGCCTTAGCCGCGCGGTCTTACTCGTATTTTGCGCGCTGCTCTCCGCTTGCGCGATCATTCCTCCGGCTAATCCTCCCAGACCCGCACTTTCGGCGCCCCCGCCAACCCCTGACGTTGCCAGCGCAGCGCTCGCGGGCGTTGCGCGGGGGCCCAGCGTTGGTGCGCTCGATCTTGCGCCGGGCGATGCGAGCACCGCGCTCGCCGCATTTATCGAATCGTGCCCCAGATTGCTCAACCGCGAGGACGCCAGCGGCCTCAGTTATGCCGCCGATTGGCGACCCGCTTGCGAGGCGGCGACAGTTTGGCGCCCAAAGCGCGCGCGCGAATTTTTTGTCGAGCATTTTGAAACCGCCCGCATTGCAGACGGGGCGGCGTTCGCCACCGGCTATTTCGAACCCGAGATACTCGGCAGCCGCACTCGCCGCCCGGGATATGACGTCCCGGTCTATGCCGTTCCCGATGATCTGGTGCGCGCTTGGCCTGCCGACACCCCCCAGGCCGAGCGCACCGGGCGAGCCCCGCTCGGTCGCTATGATGGTTTGGGCAACCACGTCCCCTATTATGAGCGCGCTGAAATCGAAGAAGGCGCGCTCGAAGGCAAAGTGCCTGCGATCGCTTGGGCAAAGGACCCGGTGGAGTTCTTCTTCCTGCAGATCCAAGGCTCAGGACGGCTTCGCACACCGGAAGGTGACGTGATCCGGATCGGCTATGCCGGACAAAACGGGCGCGGCTACACCAGCGTTGGCCGGGTGATGCGCGAGCGCGGCCTGCTCGGCGATGGGCCGGGCCAGTATCCAGGGTCCATGCAGGGGATCATGTCTTACATTCGCGAGAACCCGGAAGCGGGCCGCGATCTGATGCGCCTCAACAAGAGTTGGATCTTCTTCCGCGAGCTGACCGGCGATGGTCCTTTGGGGGCGCTCGGTGTGCCCGTGCGGCGCGAGGCTTCGGTTGCGGCCGACCCGCGCTTTGTACCTTTGGGCGCGCCTGTTTGGCTTGATCTTGATCGCGACGAGGCCGACGGGCTGTGGATCGCGCAAGATACCGGCGGGGCGATCAAAGGCGCAAACCGATTCGACACCTTCTGGGGCGCTGGCGAGGAAGCCCGGGCGACGGCAGGCGGCATGTCTGGACGCGGCACTGCCTTGTTGCTGCTGCCCAAAGGCACCGTCTCCAGGCTCAATTCGAGCGGCGAATGAAAAGCGGCCCGGCCAAAAGGGTCCCACGAGGATTGTCGAGCGCTGAGGAGGCCGCCTGGGCTCGCTTGGCCGAGAGCGTCACCCCTCTTGCCGGACGCGCGCAGCCGAGCTTTGCTTTGCGGTGCGATGAAGATCAGCCCAAGCCGGCAAAGCCCAGTGGAACTTCGCCCAAGGCGCCTGCTCTCCAGCCCAAGCCGCGCCGGCCTGTGCGCCCTCCTACCGCGGCTCCCGCGCCCCCATTGGCACCGGATCGGCCAGGGCTCGATTCACATTGGGATCGGCGCATCAAAGGGGGGCGGCTGGAACCGGATCTGACGCTTGATCTGCACGGGCACACGCTCGACAGCGCCTATGGCCGCATCAATCATGGGCTTGATCAGGCGCGCGCGATGGGCGCGCGGGTGGTGCTCGTGATCGCCGGGCGCGAACGGCCCGTTGCCCCGGCTGATCGCATGGGATCACGAGGAGCAATCCGCGCCAAGCTTCTCGATTGGTTGGCGGCAAGCCCTCACGCCGATGCCATCGCCGCCGTGCGCCGCGCGCATCGCACCCACGGTGGAGAAGGGGCGCTTTATCTGGTGCTGAAGCGACACCGCTAACAAGTTCTGTCTTCGCAGGTCCGCCGAGCCCAATCCGATTGAATACAAAAAAGCCCCCGGTCCGCTCTGCGTACGGGCCGGGGGCTTGAATGGCGCTCTGGCTATGAGGGGGTCAGGGGTGCCAGAGCGTCAGGGGGCACTGGGTTTTACGCATGGTACTTCGCAAAGGTTACATCGAAGCGGTCTGCATTCATCACTTTTGTCCAAGCGCTGATGAAATCGCAGACGAACTTCCCTTCATTCCCGGCCTCGGCATAGACTTCGGCTTGCGCGCGCAGCTGCGAGTTTGAGCCAAAGATCAGGTCTGTGCGGGTGGCGGTGTACTTCGCTTCGCCGGTGGCGCGGTCTGTCCCGACATATTCTTCATCGCCCGATCCCTCGACGGGCGCCCATTTGGTGCTCATGTCGAGAAGGTTGACGAAGAAGTCCGGGGTCAGCGTGCCGACGCGGTCAGTGAAGACGCCATGTGATGTGTTGCCAGCATTAGCGCCAAGGACGCGCATGCCGCCTACCAGCACGGTGAGCTCCGGGATCGAAAGGCCCAGCAAATGCGCCTTGTCGATCAGCATCTCTTCGGTGCGGACATTGGCTTTGGTCTTAAGGTAGTTGCGGAAGCCATCGGCGAACGGCTCCAGCGGCTCAAAGCTCTCCGCATCGGTCTGTTCTTCGGTGGCATCGCCGCGCCCGCCAAGGAACGGCACGGTTACATCGTGACCGGCATCGCGCGCCGCTTTTTCAACCGCTGCCGAGCCAGCCAGAACGATCGCGTCCGCCAGCGAGAGGTCACCGCGCAGCTCGTCAATCTTGGCAAGCACACCGCTCAGCTCTTCAGGATCGTTCGCGGCCCAATCCTTTTGCGGAGCAAGCGCCACACGAGCACCGTTAGCGCCGCCGCGGTGATCGGAATTGCGATAGCTCGAGGCGCTCGCCCAGGCCGCTTTGACCAGAGCGCTGACAGAAAGGCCGCTGTCAAGGATCGCTGCTTTAAACGCTTCAACAGAGGCGTCTGAAGGCGCGGTGCCGGCGGGGACAGGGTCCTGCCAGATCAGGTCTTCCTCGGGCACTTCGGGGCCCATGTAGCGCACCTTCGGGCCCATATCGCGGTGGCACAGTTTGAACCAGGCGCGCGCAAAGGCATCATCAAGCTGTTCCGGATGCTCCAGGAAGCGCTCCGAAATGCCCGAGGAAGACCTGATCTGGCAGGACCCTGT
>JBCBOW010000130.1:0-5702 GCA_039821045.1 Pseudomonadota bacterium | reverse complement strand
AGTTCTAATCTCAGAGAATGGCTGCCGGATAGCTTGTCGCAACTGGTCACCAAACTCTTTTCGCTTGTTGTCGTATTGGTCGATACTTTCGTGCCATACCGAATTTTGGTCTGCCCCAGCTTCCAGCATGTCCCTCGCAATTTCTTCTGATGCACCCCACATCTGCTGGAACATATCAACTCGTGCTTCGCCTAGGAACAAGCTCCTTTTCTCATTTTCTTCAAAAGTTCTTGAAATCTCTTCTAGATCTTCACAAGAAAAATCATTATCGTCGCCTTTGGCAAGGAGGCGGTATGCGACTACGCACGCGCCCCACATTTCGAAGGCTGCATCTGAGTTGATCTCCAAGCTCTTTTTTGTAATTTCAATCTGAATTTCTTCTTGTGCTCGCTTTGCAGCAATTTCATGGCCGCGAAGGGTTACGAACATGGAAATCAGAGAAATTACTGCCGCTACTGAGCTGGCGAGCACGATTCGCCAGTCACTAGGGATTAAAGCATTCTCAGTTCGAACTTCTTGAATAAAAGCATGCAGAACAGCTCCTGTAATGAGACACGTGACTACTGCACTCGCAGTCAACAGTATCCAAAACCACGGAAAGCGTATTTCAAACACAACTCTGAAGCTCCTGATTACATACACACCCGTATTGTCGACATGGGCAGCGACCGCTGCAAACTCGAGTTACCGCGTTGGCGAACTGGCGGACGCTCATGTCACCGGTAAAGCGAGCTCCCAAAAAACCCTCTGATCCAGTTTGCGGATACAGACGCCGCGCTTCTTCAGTCTGATCCTCACTTGGAAACAACAAATGTAATGCAAGCGCGAAGTCTTTCTTTCTTATATTGCAAACGAAAAATTTTCTATACGTTTTTGGCTGCCTATTCTGTCCACTTACCACTACGACGAGAGAATTTGAAACTGGCAATTCACCCCCTACTTTTTGCCGGTCAATTTCGTCGAACTTAAAAAATTTCCTCAACGAGGCCGGCAAAATCGAGAAATCAATATCATAGTTCTCTGATACAGAGAACGTACCAACGCTAGCCATAACTTTCACCTTGTCTGTATGTGGTAGTCCTCCTCTCGAATCATGGCGGGGACTCCAAGTCAACTATGATATCCTCTCTCTCCACAAAAGCCGGTGATCCGGGCGCCTTCGCCCATTTTGACCTTGCCCGCGTCGACACGCCCGCTTTTGTGGTGGACGCGGCCAAGATCCGGGCGAATTGTCAGATCCTCGCCAACATCCGCGATGAGGCGGGTTGCAAGGTCTTTGCGGCCTTGAAGGCGTTCTCGATGTGGTCCACCGCGCCGATCCTGGGCGAGTATCTCGACGGGGTCTCGACCAGCGGGCTATGGGAAGCGCGGCTTGCATCCGAGTTCTATGACGGCGAGATCGCCACATACTGCGCCGCCTATAAGCCGGGCGACCTTGAAGAAGTGTGCCGCCTGTCTGACCACGTCATCTTCAATTCACCGGGCCAGATGCAGCGCGCGCGGCTGATCCTCGATCAAGCCGCCACGACCGGCGGCGATGTCAGCGTGGGCCTCAGGATCAACCCGATGATCGCGACCGGCGAGGTGCCCAAATACGATCCCAGCGCTCCGGGCTCGCGGCTCGGCTTCCCGCTCGATCAGCTGACCGAAGAGCACATGGAAGGCGTCGAAGGCATCCACTTCCACAATCTGTGCGAGCAGACCTTTGAGCCCTTGCGTGCAACGTGGGACCGGGTGTTCGACGCGATCGAGCCGTGGTTCGGGCAATTGAAGTGGGTCAATATGGGCGGCGGGCATCACATCACGCGCGCGGATTACGAGCGCGAGGAGCTCATCGAGTTTCTCAAGGATGCAGCCGAAGACACGGGTGCCGAGATCATCCTCGAACCGGGCGAAGCAGTGGCGCTCGATGCCGGCATTCTGGCGGGCACTCTGCTCGATACGATGTTCAATGAAGTGCCCATCGGCATCACCGATATCTCTGCGACCTGCCATATGCCCGACGTGCTCGAAGCGCCCTATCGCCCCGCGATGTTGGGCGAAAAGAGCGACGAAGCGCAGATTCCCATTCGGCTTGGCGGGCCTTCATGTCTGGCGGGCGATGTGATCGGCGATTATCGCCTGCCCGTTCCCGCTGAAGCCGGCGCGCGCTTTGCCTTCCTCGATCAGGCGCATTACTCGATGGTGAAGACCAACACGTTCAACGGTGTGCAGCTTCCCTCGATCTGGCTTTGGGATAGCGAGACTGACGCGCTCGAATGCGTCAAGCGCTTCGAATACGAGGATTTTCGCGATCGCTTGAGCTGAGGCTCAGAGGCCCTTGCGGCCAAATCCGCGCCGCCCGACAAAGCCCGCCACACCGATCGCATCGCGTGCGGCGCGCACCCCGCGCTCTCGGCCGTCACTGGCATCAGAGGATTGAGGCTGAGCAGAGCTCGCCATTTCGCCGTTCGCCGCTTCGCCATTCGCACGGCGCAGCGCCTGCCCGCGCTCGGTCTGATTGATCGCAAGAGCAAGCCCGGCCAGAGCCGAAAACTGCTTGGCTGCCCCTTCGGCGCGTTCGCGATCGCGCGAGGCATCCATCGCGCCGCTTTCAAACAATTTGCCGCTTTCAACCGCGATGATTACTTCGCCTTCGTGAAACAGCGCGCGCACCGCATCGCCCTTGAAGGCTTTCTCAAGCTCCAGCAGATGCTCGATGTAAGAGGGGTGGACAATGACGCGCGCTTCGACTTGATCATCGCTGTAAACGTCAAACACGTCTTCAAAATCGGGGTGCACCTGATCGACGAAATCAAGCCTGTGTCCCTTGAAGCTGACATGGTCCTTGGCGCTGCCCAGGCCGAACCACTTCTTGTGCTTTCCGGCGCGCTGGAGGAGCGTCGTTGAATGAAACGGGCGACCAAAGCTCATATCGATCAGCGCGCCGCGAAAAACGGTCACCCAGCGTCGGCGCTTGCCTGAGCCTCGGCGTTCTTCAAGATGCGCCTCATAGAGGTTGAAGCGATGCCCTTCGAGGTTGCCGAACCAACGATCCTCGCAGCTGTCCCGATCATGATTGGGCAAAAGGCCGTAAGTTCTTGCCGCGTGAAATTCGCTTCCCGGGCTAACTTCATGCTCGTAGGAAATGCCAAGGCTGCGCGCGATGGCTGAGTTGATGCCAACCTTGATCGTCTGCTTTGCCTGGTTGATCGGCGCGTATCCCCAGGCCGAAATGCCCAGAACCAGAATGGCGCTTGCGATGCCTTTCCAATCGAACGGCAATTGTGGGCCAAACCACACAAAAGCCAGCAGCGGCAGTGCCCCGCATGCACCAATCACAAAGCGCCACATTGCCTTGTCCATGGCCTTGGCGCGCATCTGGGCCTGGCTCTCAAGCCAATCGCCAAGATCGCCTGCCATCAATTGGTTCACGTCAATCTGCACGCGGCGCTCTTTTCCTTTCTGGTCGGGCCGTGATGGCCGGTTTCCTTTAACACTTATGCGGTAATATAACTGCATTACGGTAAAGGAGATGGAGATAATGGGCTGGTCGTTCTGGATTGTTTTGGCGGTTGCGGCGGTTTTGGTCGTCGTGAACATCGGGATTTACAACAATCTTGTGGGCCTGCGGCAGAACGTGCGGCAGGGGATCGCAGATATTGATGCGCAGCTGCGCCAGCGTCACGATCTTATTCCCAATCTCGTTGAGACTGTGAAAGGCTATGCCGGGCACGAAGGCGAGACGCTTGAAGCGGTCACAAAAGCGCGCACCCAGGCTGCAAAGGGCGATCCGACGTCGCGCGATGAACGCCAGCTCAAGATCGCGCTCGATAACCTGCTTGCGCTTGGGGAGGCCTATCCAGACCTGAAAGCGAGCGCGAATTTCCAAGATCTGCAGCGCGAACTTTCGAACATTGAAGACAAGCTTGCAGCCGCTCGCCGAGCGCTTAACGCTGCTGTTGCGCGCTTCAACACGGCGCGAGAGACCTTTCCTGCGATTTTGTTCGCCAGCGCGCTTGGATTTAGCCCGGCTGACTTCGATCAGCTCGATGATAGCGAACGCGGCACCGTCGATCAGACCCCGCGTGTAGCGTTCTAAGCGCGTCAAAGCCGGCTTCCTAAACCGGCTTCAATTTTTTTACCGAAAGCACGGAAACCTTTTGCTTGCGCACCGTTTTCAGTTGCACTTGCCAACGCGGCGATTATATCCGCGCTTCCGCTGCCCCAAGGGACACTTACCGCAAGGCAGCCTCAAAACCGTTTGGTTAAACGCTGAACCTTCTGGGGGTCCCTTGAGTTGCACATCTATCCTGACGCACGTTCTGTAGCCCGCGCTCTCTCTCCCGATGAGCCCGTTATCGTTAATCGCCCGCACGCAGCTGCGCGCGCGGCGCGGTTCTTCGTCGATCGGTTTCCGGGCAAAACACTTTATGCGGTAAAGGCCAACCCGGCGCCTGATCTCATCGAGGTCCTTTGGGGCGCGGGTGTCACGCACTATGACGTCGCTTCGATTGCAGAAGTGCGCCTTGTTCGTAGCGTGCTGCCCGAAGCAGAACTGTGCTTTATGCACCCGATCAAGACTAAGGCCGCGATCGCTGAATCGTACCATCAGCATGGCGTCAAGACATTCAGCCTTGATACCAGCGAAGAGCTTGCGAAAATTGTTGAGGCATGCCGCGATCCCGAAACGGGCGAGCCGGCGCAGGATTTGCGGCTTTGTGTGCGCCTGCGTGTTTCGAGCGAGTATTCTGAGCTGAGCCTTGCGGCGAAGTTTGGCTGCGATCTGACAGAAGCGCCGGAGTTGCTTCAGGAAGCCCGCCAGCATTGCGATTGGCTGGGCGTGTGTTTCCATGTCGGTAGCCAGGCGATGACGCCCTTTGCATTTGTCCAGGCGCTTGATCGCACCCGCGCAGCGATCGCAGAGGCCTCGGTCGTGATCGACATGGTTGATGTAGGCGGCGGGTTCCCGAGCATTTATCCGGGCATGGAGCCGCCGCCGCTCGAAGACTATTTCGCGATCATTCATCAGCATTTTGAAGCGCTGCCGATTGCTTACAACGCCGAGCTGTGGTGCGAGCCCGGCCGTGCCTTGTGCGCTGAATATTCCTCGATGATCGTTCAGGTGATCAAGCGCCGCGGCAACGAGCTTTACATCAACGACGGCGCCTATGGCGCGCTTTACGATGCAGCGCATGTCGACTGGCGCTTCCCTGTGGCAGCGCTCGCTGACAATCTGCGCGATCCGATCGAAGACTTCGCCTTTTACGGCCCCACTTGCGATGATGCGGACTATATGGCGGGGCCTTTCCCTCTGCCTGGCGACATCCAAGCGGGAGACTATATCGAAATCGGCGTCTTGGGCGCTTATGGCGCGGCGATGAAGACGGGCTTCAATGGGTTTGGCGATGCGACCTGTGTGATTGCGCAAGACGAACCGATGATGAGCCTGTTCAACGGCACGCGCGTTCGCAAGCCGAGCGATAATGTGGTGAGCCTTCGCTAAACCTTCTACGCGGTCCGACTATTTTGACATATGTCAATTTTCTTGGACACGCTCGTGGTAATGTCTCTCCATCAAAAGGAGACCCCGCATGAGCACCCCCGCTACAAAGCCAGCGATTCTCGTCGCCACTGACTTTTCCAGCCGCGCCGACCGGGCTATCGACCGCGCGCTCCAGCTTGGTCGCGATACCAAGCGCCCGGTGCGCTTCGTCCACGCG
>JBCBOW010000129.1:0-5716 GCA_039821045.1 Pseudomonadota bacterium | reverse complement strand
TTCGGCCTGATCCCGACCATGATCGTGCTGACGATTGCGGGCGGCGCCCCAGCTGAAGAGCCTTACGTGCTCTTGAGCCAGATCGCGACAGCGTACTACTTTCTGCACTTCCTGGTGATCTTGCCGATCATCAGCCAGATCGAAGTGCCCAAGCCACTGCCTTTCTCAATCACCGAAGCGGTGCTTGGTAAGAAAGATGGCGACGCGGGCTCTGGCCCAGATGCACCAGCATCGAAGCCGCTTGTTGGTGGAGCGCCCGATGGTGCGCTTCAGCCTGCCGAGTAAAACGCACAAAGCGGGGGCTCTTGCAGCCCCCGCCTGATCCCCTTTCCTGACTCAAACACGAGAAAGAGTTCGGTTATGACAATTCGCCTTGGTGGCATCATTTTTGGTCTCGTCCTCACCGGCATCCTTGTGCTGTGGGCTATGATCCCGGGCATCTACAATTATGTTGCCGGCCCGGCTCCCGAAAAACCCGCCTATTATGCGTTTCATGAAGACAAGCTCCAGCCTGCCGGTGGCTTCTCGTTCGATGGCGCTCTTGGCAAATGGGACTATGCGCAGCTGCAGCGCGGCTATCAGGTTTACAAAGAGGTTTGCTCGGCTTGCCACTCGATGAAGTATGTCGCTTTCCGCAACCTTCAGCAGCTCGGTTACACCGAAGCTGAGGTGCGCGCTGAAGCAGCGAGCTGGAATGTTCCGGGTATCGATCCGGTAACCGGCGAAGCGAGCACCCGCCCGGGAGAGCCGACGGATTATTTCCCCGCGCCCTATCCCAATGAGGTCGCAGCACGCGCAGCCAATAACAACGCCTATCCGCCTGATCTCTCGCTCATCACGAAGGCGCGCGGTGACGGGTCAGACTATGTGTACTCGCTGCTTCAAGGCTATGTTGAGCCGACCCCAGAGGATCTCGAGAAAGCCAAGAAACTCGCTGGCGGCACTGAGTGGGAAACGCCCGTTGGTCTTTATTTCAACGAGCATTTCTACAACGCCAACATCGCCATGCCCCCGCAGCTCTATCCCGATCTGATCACCTATGCAGACGGCACTGAAGCGACGCCGGAACAAATGGCACAGGATGTCTCTGCATTCCTGACCTGGACAGCCGAGCCGTCATTGGTGGCGCGTAAGCAGACCGGTTGGTTTGTGATCGGCTTCCTGATCTTCGCGACGGCTTTGGCCTTCCTGAGCTACAAGCAGATTTGGGCCGGTGTGAAGCCGAAGAAGAAGTAGACCGCACGATCTTAAACGAACATGCTGCGCTCCATCGTCCCTTGTGGATGGTGGAGCGCTCGCTTTTTCAGGCCACTTTCCCGATAGCGGATGAAGGACAGCAATCCATGAGCGCAGCGCATCCCACCTTGGCCGAACTCAAAGGGCTGATCAGAACAGTGCCTGATTTCCCGCATCCAGGCATTCAATTCCGCGACATCACCACGCTTATCGGTCATGGAGAAGGTCTGGCAGGCAGCGTCGCGCACCTTGCCGAGCGCGCCAAAGCCGGTGGCGCTCAGAAAATCGCCGGTATGGAAGCCCGCGGCTTTATCTTTGGCGCGGCGGTCGCGGTGACTTTGGGTCTGGGCTTTGTCCCTGTTCGCAAACCCGGGAAGCTGCCGGTGGAAACGATCGGCATCGATTACGATCTCGAATACGGCACTGACCGGCTTGAGATTGATCCGGATGCTGTTGGCCAAGGGGAAAGGGTCGCGATTATCGATGATTTGATCGCGACCGGGGGCACAGCGCTTGCGACAGCCCAATTGCTGCGCGATGCCGGGGGCCGTGTTGATCATGCCTTGTTTGTGATCGATCTGCCTGATCTGGGCGGCGCGGATAAGCTCCGGGAAGCCAATGTCGAAGTTGATGCACTCCTGCATTTTGACGGTGAGTAGACCGCATGCTGGGCGAAATTGAGAGGATCGCGTTAAGCTCTGGCTTTATTGGCCGCACGAGCTGACAACACGGCTGATGGAATCGCAATCGCTCATGCTGGCTACGATTGGCGTCCTGGGTATCGGGGCGCAGTGGATTGCTTGGCGAACCGGTTGGCCAGCGATTGTCCTGATGCTCGCCGCTGGCTTTCTGGCTGGGCCTGTTGCAGGCGAGCTTGGTTTTCGATTGCTTGATCCAGAGGCCGCCTTTGGCCCTTTGCTCGAACCCGCGATCAATATCGGCGTCGCGCTGATCCTGTTCGAAGGAGGGTTGAGCCTTGATCTTCGAGAGTTGAGGCATTCCGGCAGCGCGGTGTATCGTCTGGCTACGATCGGCGTGCTGGTTGGCTGGGGGCTGGGCGCTCTGGCCGCGAGCGAGATCGCAGGGCTGGCGTGGCCGGTCGCCATACTCTTTGGCGGCATTCTTATCGTGACCGGGCCCACAGTCGTCGTGCCCCTGCTGCGCCAAGCCAATGTCCAGCCAAGGCCGAATGCGATCCTTAAATGGGAGGGCATTGTAAATGACCCAACGGGGGCTCTGTGTGCTGTCATCGCTTATGAATATTTCCACTTCCTCGCAGAGAACCCGGGCGCTTCGGTGGTTGATGTTGTCCCGCCATTGATCATCGCCGCCATTCTGGCTGGGCTGGTCGGCTATGCCGCGGCCCGCCTGATCGTGTACCTCTTCCCGCGCGGTGCGATCCCAGAATATCTTAAAGTGCCCGTGCTCTTCACCGCCGTGATCGGCGTCTTTGTCATCGCAAACTCGATTGAACATGAAGCCGGGCTCGTGGCGGTGACGGTTATGGGCGTGACCCTGGCGAACACCGGCTTCTCGAGCATTCGTTCGATCCATCCGTTCAAAGAGAACATCGCTGTCCTGCTGGTTTCGGGGATTTTCATTCTGCTCGCCTCCAGCCTTACGATGAATGATCTAGCTTATCTCAACCCGCAGGAAGCTGTGGGCCAGCGCTTTTTGCTGTTCGTTCTGGCCTTGCTCTTCATCGTGCGCCCGCTGACTGTATTCATCAGCCTCCTAGGCTCCCCTGTCCCCTGGAATGAGCGGATATTTATCGCCTGGATTGCGCCGCGCGGCATTGTGCTGGTGGCGATTTCGGGCCTGTTTGCCTTGCGCTTGTCTGAACTGGGCTATGGCGATGGACAGGTGCTCACCGCGCTCAGTTTCCTCGTCGTGGTCACCACCGTTGTTGCGCATGGGTTTACGATTGATCTGGTGGCGAAATGGCTTGGTGTGAAAGGCACCTCGCGCCCGGGCTTGTTGCTGGTCGGCGCAACCCCTTGGACCATCGCGCTCGCCAAGCAGATGCAGGAGATGGGCACACCCATCATGATCACCGATTCCAGTTGGCAGCGCCTTGGGCTCGCCCGGCGCGAAGGGCTTCCCTTCTATCATGGGGAAATCCTCAACGAGGCGACCGAGCACAATCTCGATCTCTCGCCTTATCAAGTGCTGATCGCGGCGACTGAGAATGAAGCGTACAACACGCTCGTCTGCAATGAATTTGCTTATGAAGTCGGGCGCGATGCGGTCTACCAATTGGGTGAGAGCGATGATGGCGATGATAAGCACAAATTGCCCGATGCGCTTCGCGGCCGTGCGTTGTTCGAGAGCGGATTTGGCGTTGATGAAGTCAACGAACGGCAAAAGCAGGGCTGGGTTTTCCGCAAGACCAAGCTTTCGGACGCTTTCGATTTCGAGCAAGCTCAGGAAAAACTGCCCGAAAGCGCCAACATGCTCTTACTGATGCGGGGCGAAGGCATTTTGCGCTTTTTCACCCATGCAGCGAAGCCAGAGCCGCGCGCCGGCGACGTGATCATCTCCTATTCGCCGCCGCAGCTCAAATCGGCCGAAGAGCGCGCGGCGGATAAGGCGGCCAAGCGGGCTTCCAAAGAGAGTGCGACTGGGCCAACAGGCGCAAAACCATCCCATCCCAAACCGCAAGCCACTTAAGCCGCACGACAACAACAAGACTTCGACAAGAGGCCACCTCATGCATCTTCCGAAAACCGCTGCGCTCTTGATGCTGACTTTCGGCTTTGTGGCCTGCTCGCCTGAAGCCGACAGAGGGCAGCCCGCTCCCGAAGCTCAGCCAGAAGCGACGGAGACGGTCTCGATCTTGCGGCCTGATATCGAAGTGCCCGAAGCCGAGCCCACCCCAGAACCCCTCGCGACTTTGATGATCACGATTGGCTTTCCAGAAGGAGGCGTTGCGCTCGACGGGGCCGCTCAAGCTGCGTTGCAAGAGGCGCTAGGTTCGCCGCAAATGGCACTCGGCGGCGCGATCACCCTGCGCGCTCACACCGATAGCCAGGGCGAGGATTCGGCCAATCTTGACGCCTCAGAGGAGCGCGGCCTTGCCGTCGCCTCGTGGCTCATAGATGCTGGCGTCGATGCCGATCGGATCACTGTCATCGCGATGGGCGAGCAAAATCCGATCAAACCCAACGCACTGCCAGATGGAAGCGCAAACGAAGCGGGCCGCGCAGCCAATCGGCGTGTTGAATTGGAGATCGCCCTGGCCCCCAGCGCCGCGCTTGATGCGAAAGATGAAGCAGAAGCCGAAGCTGAAGCCGAAGCCTCAATCGAGGCCAGCGACTAATCCGAGCACTGTCTCGGCATATTCCGAGCGGCAAATGAGCAAGTCTGGCAGGTAGGGATCGGCTCGGTTGTAGACCAAGGGCGATCCGTCAATCCGCGAACAGTGAAGCCCGTGAGCGGCCGCAACCGCCACCGGCGCGCAGCTATCCCATTCGTATTGCCCGCCCGAATGGAGGTAAATCTCAGCCTCGCCGCGCACAACGGCCATCGCCTTGGCCCCAGCGCTGCCCATGGGTACAAGTTCGCCGCCCATCGCTTCGCACACTGCCTGGGCTTCGGCTGCCGGGCGTGTTCGGCTGACGAGGAACCGAGGCTTTCTTGCCGCCTTGGGCAAAGGGGCTGGCTCATCAGAACGAAGGACTATGCCGCCATCCAAACCGGGCAAGGCCACGGCACCGACGCTTGCTACACCTCCGATTGCCAAGCCAACATGCACCGCCCAATCGCTGCGCTGCTCCCCATACTCGCGCGTCCCATCAACCGGGTCGACGATCCAAACCCGCTCGATTGAGCAGCGCGCGGTGTCGTCCTTCTCTTCTTCGGAAAGCAAGCCATCGCCAGGCCGCATCGCTCCGATGGCATGACACAAGAATTCGTTTGCTGTCGCATCACCGGCGCTGCCTAAAGCCTTGCCTTCAAACACCCCAGCATCGCGCACATTGAGCAGGATGCGCCCCGCCATATGCGCCAGATGGGCCGCCAGCGCCGCGTCCGAAAAGGAGGCTGCACTCATTTGAGCGGAAGGATCCGCTGAACGATGTATTCGGCCGCTTCAACCGGCGTCATAGAAACCGTATTCACGCGGATCTCAGGCTGTTCGGGCGGTTCATAGGGGCTGTCGATCCCGGTGAAGTTCTTGAGCTTGCCCTCGCGCGCCTTCTTGTAAAGACCCTTCACATCGCGCGCTTCAGCAACCTCAAGAGGCGTATCGACAAAAATCTCGATAAACTCGCCTTCCGGCAGCATTTCGCGGACCATCTGACGCTCTGCCCGGAACGGGGAGATAAACGCTGTGAGGACGATCAGACCGGCATCAGCCATCAGCTTGGCCACCTCGCCAATGCGGCGGATGTTCTCGATCCGGTCAGTCTCTGTGAAGCCCAGATCGCGGTTGAGCCCGTGGCGCACATTGTCTCCATCGAGCAGGAACGTATGTCGGTTC
>JBCBOW010000128.1:0-5780 GCA_039821045.1 Pseudomonadota bacterium | reverse complement strand
CGCTCCCCACCTGAGCCGCGCTCGCGCCGTTAACCGCCATCCAGGCAGGGATAGCGAACCAAAACAGCCCGATGGGCATGCCTTGGCCAACATAAAGGATGAACAGCGTGAAGAGGCGTAGGGGCCTAGAACGCTCCAAAACCAGGCCAGATGAAGGCGCGCTTGATGCCATGCTTGTTCCCCAAAACGCAAAGCGCGGTGCTCTGCTTTTGGGCGGGCAACCTATGATAAACCCTGCATAATGCAAATCGAGCGGCGAAACCCGCCCCGATCAGCACCGACGCTAGGCAAGCGGCGGAAGGTTCTCGTGCAATTCGTCAAGCCAAACCTGCGCGCTCGCATCCGAAGGTGCGCGCCAGTCTCCGCGCGGGCTTAGCGCCCCCTGTGAGCTGACTTTTGGTCCGTTGGGCAGCGCGCTCCGCTTGAATTGCGAGAAGCCAAAGAAGCGCTTGGCAAAATTCTCCAGCCAATGAGCAACGGTCGCCAGATTGTATTCGTTTTTGCGATGCTCGGGGAAACCAGAAGGCCACTCGCCCTGGCTCACATCTTTCCAGGCGTGCCAGGCGAGGAACGCGATCTTGCTGGGCCGTTGGCCAAACCGGATCGTGTGATGCAAGAAGAAGTCGTTGAGTTCATACGGGCCGATCACGCTTTCAGTGTCCTGGATCGCGCCGTCTTCGCCTGCCGGGACAAGCTCAGGCGAAATCACCGTGTCGTACACCGCCTGCAACACCTCGCTGCATGCATCGCTGAATTGCTGCGTTTCAATGGTCCATCGAATGAGATACCGGATCAGCGTCTTGGGCACACCAGCATTGACGCCGTAATGGCTCATATGATCGCCAACGCCATAGGTGCACCAACCCAAGGCCAGTTCGGAAAGGTCGCCTGTCCCAACAACAAACCCGGAATGCTGGCCAGCGAGACGGAAGAGATAATCAGTGCGAAGACCTGCCTGAACATTCTCAAAGGTCACATCATAGACCGGCTCGCCCGCGCTGAAGGGGTGCCCCATATCTTTGAGCATTTGCTGCGCAGCGGGTTTGATGTCGATTTCCTCAGCGGCGATCTCCATCGCCTTCATCAGCGCCCAGGCGTTGGCCTTGGTCTCGTCTGAGGTCGCAAAGCCGGGCATGGTGTAGCCGCGAATGGTGCTGCGCGGGAGACCAAGGCGATCGCAGGCCTTGGCCGCCACGATCAAAGCATGGGTCGAGTCCAGCCCACCTGAAACCCCAATAACGAGGCTCTTCGCGTTCGTCGCCTCGATCCGCCGCATCAGCGCATCGACCTGAATGTTGAACGCCTCGTAGCAATCCTCATCAAGAGTGAGCTTGTTGTTGGGCACGAACGGAAAGCGCCGCAAGGGACGCATGAGCCCGATATCTCCCTCAGCCGCAGCATGATCGAAAACGACGCGGCGAAAATTGTCTTCCGGACGACCATGCGCTTCAGCTGCATCCGCGAAAGTCTGATTGCGCATGCGTTCCAGAGCGATGCGATCTGTGTCGACATCGACGATGCACAATTCCGGATTGCGATCAAAACGTTCGCTTTCGGCCAGCAATTGTCCGAGCTCGTAAATGACCCCCTGCCCATCCCATGCAAGGTCCGTCGTGCTTTCGCCATGGCCACTCGCGGAATAGACATAAGCGCAAATCGAGCGAGCGGAGCTTGAGCGGCAGTGCAAATGGCGATCATCGGCCCGCCCGATCGTAACGGGCGAAGCGGAGAGATTGCACAAGATATGCGCGCCCGCGAGCGCGGTCAGTGTGCCCGGAGGGTTAGGCGCCCAGAAGTCCTCGCAGATCTCGACGCCGAAGGTGAAGCCGGGGAGATTGGAGGCGGAAAAGACGAGGTCAGTCCCAAAGGGCACTTCTTCGCCGCCCACCCCAATCCACAAATCCTGGCACGAGCGGCCATGCGCAAAGTAGCGCTTTTCATAAAACTCGCGGTAGTTGGGTAGATAGCTCTTGGGGATCACTCCGAGGATTTCGCCGCCCGCAATCACGATGGCGCAATTGTAGATCTTCGAATTGCGCTGAAGCGGCGCTCCGATCACCAGCACCGGGGTGAGCTCGCGGCTTGCTTCTGCGATTTCGCCGACTGCTTCCTCTACTCGGTCGATCAGGGCTTTTTGCAAATGCAGATCGTCAATCGCGTAAGCCGATAGGGTAAGCTCGGGATAGACGATCAGATCCACGTGGCATTCATGCGCGCGCTTGGCTTCACTGATCACGCTTGCGGCATTGTAGGACACATCAGCAGGCCGCATACAGGGCGTCGAGGTCGCAACGCGCACGAGACCATGCGTGTGCATGTCAAAGAAACTATGCGCCGTATCGACCATCCAATCGCTCCTTGCGTGGCCCGCCTATGGGGCCCCTAGCTGCTTCCGCACAAAGGGGAAAGCACAGCGATAATCCAGACTATAGTTATCCTTTTCATCGCACAGCGATTGCTTGAGCCTCTGGCGGTTGCGCAAAACTCGCGAAGACGCCACTTGTGCGCGGCGAGGGTCAGACATCTTCCACTCTCATATCCAGGAGATTCAATAATGGCCGATCCAACCTACACGCCGCCCGCTGTCTGGAGCGCTGACACTGAGTCTGGTGGTCGCTTTGCGAATATCAATCGACCGACATCAGGCGCGCGCGAAGAGCGGGATCTCCCTTCTGGAGACAACCCGTTTCAGCTGCACAGTCTAGCAACGCCAAACGGCGTCAAGGTCACGATCATGCTCGAAGAGCTGCTTGAGGCTGGTCATGCCGGCGCCGAATATGACGCCTACACGGTGAATATTGGGCAAGGCGATCAGTTCACCAGCGGCTTTGTCTCCATCAATCCGAACTCGAAGATCCCCGCTATGCTCGACAAGAGCGGCGACACCCCGATCCGCATTTTCGAATCCGGCGCGATCCTCGTGCATCTCGCTGAGAAGTTCGGAGCTTTCCTCCCAACAGATCCCGCCGCGCGCGCCGAGGTGATGAGCTGGGTGTTCTGGCAAGTCGGCACCGGCCCGTTCATCGGCGGAGGCTTTGGCCACTTCTATGCCTATGCCCCGGAAAAATACGAATACCCGATCAACCGCTATGCAATGGAAACGAAGCGCATCTTTGATGTCGCGGACAAGCGCCTTGCTCAAACGCGGTTTCTGGGCGGTGATGAATACACAATCGCGGACATGGCCAATTTCCCTTGGCTGGCACCATTCGTCTTCGGCACGATTTACAACGAGGCCAAGACCTTCCTTTCAATCGACGAATACGAGAATGTCGCGCGCTGGGTTCACGAGATCAATGCGCGCCCGGCAGTCAAGCGCGGCAAAATGGTCAACAAGGTCTGGGGCGATGAAAACACCCAAGTGCCGGTGCGTCATTCAGCAGCCGATTTCGAAGGAAAGAAACTCGATTGAGTTTCGCGCATTGTTGAGGCTGTGAGCAATTTTTGGGGCGAGCGCATTTTGGTGCACTCGCCCCTTCACATTGCAAAAAGTCGCGTTATACAGCGCGCCTTCCCACTGGGGTGTAGCCAAGCGGTAAGGCACCGGTTTTTGGTACCGGCATGCGCAGGTTCGAATCCTGCCACCCCAGCCATTTCCTCTATTTTGCTGAAAGAACCCGCTGCGCCAACGCGTTGCCAGAGAGCCATGCGCCTTCCACGCGCGGGCTGTGCAGATAGTCTCCAGCGATTCCAATTCCCTGCGACGTTTCATACAGTGCGGGCTCGCCCTTCTGGCTTGCGGGCATGGCATAGAGCCAACGATGCGCTGCAAGGTGGATTGGCTCGACGGGCATCGTTGACATCTGCGCGAAAAAGTCGGCGAGCAGATGCGGTCCCACTTCTTCCTTCGGCAAGTCGATAAGCTCGCGGCTTCGCTCCGGCGATGCATGAAGCACCCAGCATTCCTCGCCTGCCCGGCCCGGTTTGGCAGAATTGCGCGCAGCCCACGAAATAGGCGCAGCCGGATCGCGCATCGCATCATTCGCGATCGCCAACCGATCAGCAAAGGCCACCATCACCGCCCAGCAAGGAGCCGAAACGACGCTCCCCGCGATATGGGCTAAAGTCGCCGCGGGATCGGACAACAGATCATGCGCTTGTTCTGCCGGCACCGCTACAAGCACGGTGTTGGCTGTGAAGGACCGATCAGCTGTCTCTATCCGCCACATATCGGCCTCACGAGACAGGCTCTCCGCTCGCACAGCCCACTCAACCGGCAGATCCTGCGCCATCGCCCGAATCGGACAATTCATACCCGGAATGCCGACCCATGCGGGGTCCTCAGCTGACTTCGAGGCTGCTTCCCAGCGGGCGACGAAGCCCTCCTGCTCCCATTGCAAAACCGCTTCACGAAACGCGGTATCGCGCGCGGTAAAGTATTGCGCGCCATGATCAAACGACACTGTCTCACCAGCAATCTCAACCCTGCGCGCTGCCATCCGGCCGCCGGGGCCGCGCCCTTTGTCGAGCACGCGTACACGCCGCCCAGCCCGCTGGAGAGCGGTGGCGCAAGCCAAGCCCGCCATGCCCGCACCGATAACGCAGATGTCGCTGTGATTGTCGTCCATGGCGCCTTGAACGCGCGAGGCGCTCTTGCGGTTTCAGCTTTAAGGCGCGGTGCGTGTCGGAGCAGCCTCAGCGAGGAGGAGCGAGAAGCGTCCTTCGCTATCAAGCCAACGCGCTCGCGGCTCCCATCCGCCCGCCAGCAGCAGCATATTGGCGGTGCGGCGATTGAACTTGTGGCTGTTCTCGGTGTGGATCGTTTCGCCTTGGGCATAGCAAAAACCTTGCCCGCGACGCTGAATGCGAAACCACGCTGCGCCACCAAATGCATCTCAATCCGGGCGTTTTCATCGTTCCAACGCGCTTCATGACGCAAATCGTCAAGCGGCAGGTCCCCGCCGAGCTCGCGATTGATCCGCGCGGCAAGATTGAGATTGAAACGCGCGGTTACCCCTTGCGGATCATCATAAGCCTCAAGCAGGACATCGCGATCCTTGATCAAATCCATGCCGATCAGGAGCAGCGCGCCCGTGCCCAGCGTGGCCCGCATTTGGCGCAGCAAATCAACAGCGCTGGGAGCGACCATGTTGCCAACTGTGGAGCCGGGGAAGAAGCCGAGCTTGGGCAGATCGTCAACCGCACTGGGAAGCTCGACCCTGCGCATGAAGTCTGCCTCGACCGGGTAAACCGGAAGTCCCGGAAACTTGGCCGAAAGCTCCTTGGCCGAAGCTCTCAAGAAATCGCCGGAAATATCAAGCGGGACATAGGCGGCCGGATCAATCGCTTCGAGCAAGAGCGGCGTCTTAACCGAGGAGCCCGAGCCAAACTCAACCACGGCACGCTCGGGTCCGATGAGCTTGGCAAACTCGCGGCCTCGCGCTTTCAGAATCTCGGTTTCTGCGCGCGTTGGATAGTATTCCGGAAGCGCGGTGATCTCTTCAAACAAAGCCGAGCCTACATCATCGTAAAGCCACCGCGCGGGCACAGCCTTTTGCGATTGAGAGAGCCCTTCAAGCACGTCAGCGCGAAACGCGGTATCAACCCCGTCCGCGTCCCGTTCGACCAGCGCCAGACCTTTTGCATTGGCCACGATTAGAGATCCTTTGCGAGCCGCAGACCGGTAAACTGCCAGCGCTGATGCGGGTAAAAGAAATTGCGATACGAAGCGCGCGAATGGCCGCGCACCGTCGCACAAGAGGCGCCTTTCAGGACGCTTTGCCCGCTCATGAACTTGCCATTGTATTCCCCCACTGCGCCTTCGGCCACGCGGAAGCGGG
>JBCBOW010000127.1:0-5803 GCA_039821045.1 Pseudomonadota bacterium | reverse complement strand
TCGAAGCGGAAGCTGGCCAGCGCGACGCGTTCCAAACTGTCAAAAAGCCAGGGCCCTATTGCCGCCAGCATGGCTGTGCCGGTCGCCACGGCAGCGGCGGTCGCCAGCTCCTTGGAACGCAGCACATCGCCCTTTTTGGCCGCATCGCGCTTGCGCTTTTCTGTCGGCTCAAAGTTCTTTTCGCCATTGTCTTCGCTCATGCTGGCACCCCGCTCAAAGAAACGAGCAGACCGGCTTCGCGCAGCGCTGTTTCGATGAGGCTCGTGAATTGCTCAAAGATGATGGGCATGACGACAATAAGCCCGGTGAGCCCCGCCAATGTGCCCGCAGGCAATCCCAGCGCAAACAGATTGAGCGCCGGCGCTGAGCGCGAGATGACGCCGGTAACAAGCTGTACAATCAGCAGAATGAGAACAACAGGCAATGCGATCGCAGCGGCGGTGGCAAAGGCGTATCCCATGAACATGACGAGGCTTTGCGCTGCATCCGGGCTGAAGCCGAAGCCGCCAGCCGGGAGCAGGCGGTAGCTCTCGATCAACAAGCGAAACCACAAAAGATGCCCGCCAATCGCATAAAACAGGAGCGTGAGCATAAGGCCGAAAAAGGTCCCAATGGCGCCTGATTGCGCGCCGGAACTGGGATCAATCGATGTCGCAATGGCGAGGCCCATGGTGCCCGCGATCTGCTCTGCGGCGATAAGCGGGATGGCGAAGGCGATCTGCAATACGAGGCCAAGCGCCGTGCCGATCACGACCTCTTGCACCAGCGCTGTGATGGCATCGAAGCTCATCATGTCGGGCATGCTGGCAGGCGGGACATACAGCGCGACGAACACGCCCAGCGCCAGCGCAAAAAGCGCGCGCAAGGAGACGGGTACAGAAAGACCCGTAATCATCGGAGCGGCCAGAAAGGCAGCGCCGCAGCGGATCGAGAGGAAGAGGAGCTGCCACAATTGCTCATCCAGAGCGCCAAGACCGAATGTCGCGACGTTCATGCTCCCACCCTTTCAGTCACGCCGAGAGCGCAGCGATCTGCGCAAAGATCTCGCGCATGAAATCGCTCAGCAGCGCCATCATCGTTCCGCCAAGGATGACAAAAACAATCGCAATGATCGCAAGCTTGGGGACAAAGGTCAGGGTCTGCTCGTTAACCGAGGTCGCCGCCTGAATGATGCCCACCACAAGGCCCACAATCAGCGCTGCGATCAGCACCGGGCCAACGATCAGCGCGGTCACCCATAGGGTTTGATCCGCCAGAGCGAGAAGCTGTGCATCTTCCTGCATCGCGAGCCGCCTTTACGCAAAACTCATGGCAAGGCTGCCCATCAGCAGCGCCCACCCATCAACCAGGACAAACAGCAGCAGCTTGAACGGCAGCGAGATGATCGTGGGCGAGAGCATCATCATCCCGAGCGACATCAAGACGCTGGCCACCACCAGATCGATCACGAGAAAGGGCAGGAACAACATGAAACCGATCTGAAACGCGGTCTCCAGCTCGCTCGTCACGAAAGCGGGCAGCAGGATTGAGAAGGGAATGTCCGCGCTGTTTTCAAACTGCGCAGTGCCGGCAAGGTCTGCAAACAGCAGCAGGTTGGCCTCGCGCGTTTGCCGGATCATGAAGGAATGAAACGCTTCTCCGCCCGCTGAGATAGCCGCATCCGCACCCAACGTGCCCGCCGCATAAGGCTCAATCGCGGCGGTGTTCACGGCATCCAGCGTGGGCGCCATCACAAACAGCGAGAGGAACAGCGCGAGCCCGATCAAGACCTGCGTTGGCGGCGAGCCTTGCAGGCCCAAAGCCTGGCGCAGGATCGAGAGCACAACGACAATGCGCAAGAAACTCGTCATCATCAGGACAAGCGCCGGCAGGATCGTGAGCAGACCCATCACCAGCAGGATTTGAAGCGAGGTGCTCAGCGGCGCATCCTCGCCGCCTTCATCCGCGCCCAGAGCCCGCTCCAACGCGCCGCCAATACCGCTTGCCTCAGGCACGGCTGTCGGCGCAGCGAGCAAGGCATCGGGCCATGCGAGAAGCGCCGCGATCATGGTTAACACCCCGAGGCGCACCCATGCGCGCAATGAGAGAACGCCGGTCATCACTGCGGGTTTGCGTCTTCAGTTGCGAGGCCACGCGCCGCCGTTTCACCGAGCCGAACGAGCCCGGCGCGTGAACACCCGACCAGAATTTCGCGATCGTGAAAACGCACCACGGCCAGCTTCATGCCGGGCGCCAGAAGGCTGGTTTCAACCTGTTCGATATGCCGTGCGCTTTGGCCGCCGATCCCCACCATGCGCGTTTGGACCAGCTTTGTGAGCCGCAAGCTGCCCCAGATGAGCAGCGCAAGCAGCGGCAACAGCAAAGCCAGCCGGAGGAAATATTCGACCATCATGCGGGCGGCGCCTCTGGATCAGGGAAAGCGGGTGGGGGCTCATGAGGTGGTGCTTCTGAATCGACTGGAGGCTGTGCGCCTTCGGGCGGGGCGCTGGCCTTGCCAGCTTGAGCAAAGTCACTGGGAGCGCCCGCTGGAAAATCTGACGCTGCATCCGGTTCATCCGATGCTTCCTCGCCCGCCAGGCTCACAATGCGCAGCGCAAAGCGGCCATCTTGCGCAACGACCTCACCATGCGCGATCACTTTGCCATTCGCGGTCACATCAAGCAGTTCATCTGTCAGCCGATTAAGCGGCACGACGCTTCCCGGCGTGAGCGCAAGCACATCGCGCAGCGCCATGTCAGCGCGACCGAGTTCGACTGAGAGCCGGACCGTTACATCGCCAAACCGGTGCAAGGCAGGACTAAAGGCGGTCACAAAGCGGCCCCTTTCGAAGTGCTGGAAGTAAGGCGGAGGGCGATGCGGTCTTCAACGGTGCCAATCGCGCCGCGGGCAATCGTCTGCGCGCCGATGCGCAAGGGCACCTCGCGCGCCATGGCAAAGGGTATCTGATCGCCAGGCTTCAAGCGATCGAGCTTCGCGAGCGCCATCTCAAACTCGGCCAACACTGCCTCAAGCGGGAGCGGAATTTGCCCAAACGGAGCGCTTTGCCCATTGCTTGGCCCAGCGCTGCCCGTCCCCTCGCCCGCATCACCAGAGCCAATCCCTGGAAGAAGCTTCTCCAGACGCTCGGCAGGCATGGCGAGGCGCGCGGTCCAAGGCAGGATCACCAAGGCATCGGGATCATCATGGAGCAATTCCAGCGTGAGAAGCGCGCATTGTGTCTCGGGCGAAAAGGGTTTGAGCCGGCTCGCGTTTTCGCTCCGCACGATCACATCACCCTGCGCCTTGCCCACACCGCCGCCAATTGCGCTCACGCGGGTCAAAACCTGCGCAATAATCCTTGCAGCCTCTTCGATCAGGAGCGCTGCTGAGCGGGGCAGGCTCTCTGGCTGCTCCAGTTCCACTTCGCCTTCGCCGCCAAAGGATCGATCGGTAAGCGCCACTGCGGTCGCCAGATCAATCGAGAGTAAGACAGTCTGCTCGCCTTCGCCAATGCGCATCAGGCTGTTGGCTGCAATCTCGCCGATGCGCTCAAATATCTGCTCGCCGGTCAGCATCTCAGGATCAGAAAGGGTCACTTTGAGCCTTATCCCTGAAAGCAACGGGCTCATATCCTGCGCAAGCTCGCGCGTTACATCGCGGCGCCAGGCGGCGAGGAACTGCGCGCGCTCTTCAGGCCGCGGGCCTGTGCGGATCAGCTCTGCGCAATGCTGCGCAACAGGGCGCGCCGCTTCGAAGGTTTGAGCGAGGTTCATTGGACCAAAAACCCCTTGAAATGCACTGCATCCACGCCGCCAAAGCCCTCATTGTCTTCAAGCACTTGGTTGATCGCTTTGGTCAGCCGCTCGCTCAGCTTGGCGCGCCCTTCGACATCGAAGACGTCCGCTTCCGGCGTCGCGGCAAGCTGCACAAGAATAGCTGATCGGATCGCCAACTCATGGTTGCGCACCCACGATATCACACGCCCATCGTGCTGTGTCGAAATGGCGAGCTCGACCTGGATCAGAGCGGGCGAGTCTGACAGGTTCGACGTGAAGCTGTCTGCGAAGCTGTAATAGGCGGTGCGATACTCGCTGCCTCCTTCGCCATACACCGCAGGCCCGGAGTCTTTGCCTTTGCCGCTATCAGCCGGCGCATATGGATCGCTGTCGCCTTTCTTAACCAGCTTGGGCAGATCGGGCCCGCTATCGCCATCGCCGCCGATCAGACCAGCCGCAAAGGCGCCATACGCGCCCCCCGCCCCGACTAACAGGGTGACAACAACGATCAGCACAATCTTGATCATGCCCCCGCCTGACTTTTCGCCTTCGGATTTTTCGGCGTCTTTCGCCATGAAACCTCAGCTCCTCATGTGTCTCGCATCGTGCTCAACGGACGCTCGCGCCGCGCTGACTACGCGTAGAGCCCCTGTTCGCCTCCGGTTTCATCATCGCTTTTGACGTCAGCGTCAGCAGCGCGACGAAGCCCGGCGGCGTTGTCATCTCCCTCCTGCCGCGAGTATGGTTGCGCTGACCCTTGCTGCGACCCTGGGGAAGACCCGTAGCGCTCGTTCAAACCGCTTTGCGCGCCCCCTTGTGATGCGGCTTGGCCACTTTGATCAGAGCCGCGCTGAGAGCTTGAATTCTGGCCTGAATTCTGTCCGGCGGTGGTCTCGGTTGCCGTCAAAGCGGCGCGCTCGACCAGCGCCGCCTGAACGGCAGGGACAAACCCGGGATCGCGGCTGGAAAGCGTGGCACGCAGATCGCCCGGCACCGCGTCCAGACGCATCGAAACCGCTCCAAATTCGCGATGCTGCACGGTCAATTCAGGCCGCGCGCTGCGACCCGCTTCGCGCGCTTCAGCGATCTGATCGATAGCATTGCCAATCTGCGTGGTGAGGTTGGCATCATTCGTTGCCGTCGTCGAAGGCAGCGCCGAGGGGGTCATCGCGGGCGTCTGCACGGCGGTTTGAATCGGTGCTTGCACTATGCTTGGCTGCACGGATGCACTCGGGCTCGTGGATGGCACAGAGGCCTGCTGAGCGGCACTTGAAGGCATGAAACGCTCGCTCTCGCCATCGAGGGCCGCGTCAGGATCGGTCGGTAAGGGCTGCTCAACGCGCCCCAGAGTTGCTTCAGAGAGGCTGGGTGCGGGCGTGGTGGTGGCAGGAGTTGCAGGCCCCGGGGCTGCGCTCTTCGGCTTGCTTGCAATTTCGTTAGCCTCGCCCGGCGATCGCGTGATCGGCAAGGACGCCAATCGGGGCGCAGGCTCTATGGCTGGGCTTTCCGCAAGGCTGAGCGGTTTGGCACCGGGCGGGGTTACCGGGTTTGCGTTCTCGGTGCCTGCAGCAGTCTCATCGACCGGTTCGAGCGGGTTTGCGCTGGGTTTCAACTCTTCCGGCGTCAAGCCAGTTTTAGGCTTCGCAAGGCTCGGCTCAGGTCGCGGTGCGACGGGTTGAGACTCTGGCTCAAGGCTGGGGCGATCTTCCGCAACGCGCGCTTCAGGCGCGCTGCGCCCCAGATCGCTTGCGGCCACAGAAACGCGGCGCGGCTCCTTCACATTGTCAGCCTCTTGCGCAGCGAAAGGCTCCGCTTTTGGGCTCAACTGCGCTGCATCCTCAGCAAACGCCGGATCACTCTCTCGCACGGCATCGAATGTCGATATCAACGTTTGGCTTGAAGCGCGGGCGCCTTGTGACACGCCATCGCGAATTGGACTGGCGGTGGGATCAGCGATGCGCTCACCGACAAGTCTTGATGGATCGGCTGATAGAGCCATCGGGGTCTCTGGAGCTATCGATGCTGGCGGGCTCGCTGCCTCATCCACC
>JBCBOW010000126.1:0-5827 GCA_039821045.1 Pseudomonadota bacterium | reverse complement strand
CGTGGCAACACCGGGCGGCTGGCATTTGTGCCGGAGGATGGCCTTGAAGTCATCGCGACGGGCAAGCTGACGACTTATGCGGGGCGCTCAAAATATCAGGTCGTGATCGAGAGCCTGGAGCTCGCGGGTGAAGGGGCGTTGCTGGCGCTGCTGGAGAAGACGCGCGCTCGGCTGGAGATGGAAGGGCTGTTTGCCGTAAAGCGCAAGCGCCGCTTGCCGTTTCTGCCGCGCACGATCGGCGTGGTGACCTCGCCCACAGGCTCGGTTATCCGCGACATTCTCCACCGGCTGGCGGACCGCTTTCCCAGTCATGTCATCGTCTGGCCAGTGCTCGTCCAAGGCCGGGGCGCGGCCGAGCAAGTCGCGAGCGCGATCCGCGGGTTTGACGCCATTGCAGCCAGCGGCCCGGTCACGCGGCCGGACGTGCTGATCGTGGCGCGCGGCGGCGGTTCGATCGAGGATTTGTGGAGCTTCAATGAAGAGATCGTGGTGCGCGCGATCGCGGATTGCACCATCCCTTTGATCAGCGCGGTGGGGCATGAAACCGATACAACGCTCGCTGACTACGCCGCCGATCGCCGCGCGCCAACGCCCACCGCCGCCGCCGAGATTGCGGTGCCCGTTAAAGTCGATCTCGAGGCAACGCTCGCCGATTTTGCTGCCCGTCAGCGCCGCGCGGTTCATCGTCCGGTGGAGCTGGGGCGCGAGCGTTTGGAAGCGCGGGCTCGGCGGCTGCCCAAGGTTGAGGCGCTGTTGCAACCCCAGGTGCAGCGGCTTGATGAAGCCTCCGAGCGCTTGCGCCGGGCGCTGATTGATCGTGCTGGTGTGGGGCGGGAGCGTTTGGCGGGCACAGCGTCGCGCTTGTCGCCCATTGCCCTCAAGCGTGCGCATCGAGACGCCGCGCAGCGCCTTGGCCGGGCCCGCTTGACGCCGACATTGGTCGAACGCCCGCTCGCCGCTGCGCGCGATCAGCTTGCCAGTCTGGCGCGGATCGCGAGCCAGCTTCATCCCGAAAAACCCTTGGAGCGCGGCTATGCGATTGTGCGCGATGCGCGGGGCACTGCGCTCACCACGCAAGCGCAAGCCGCGCAAGAGCCCGCGCTCACCTTGCAGTTTCGCGATGGCACGCTCGATGTCGGGGTAGGTAACAATGCCGCGCCATCCGAGCTAAAGCCCAAAGCGCGCAAGCCCAAGCCACAATCGCCATCCACCACGCAAGAGGATTTGTTTGGCTAAGCGAGCTTTGCTAAGGATAACGCCATGCTGATGAATTCCTCAGAAAAGCCCGCCAAACTGCATTACGGGCCTTCGACCTTCCGCGTCCTTCGCCCCGGCCAACATGTGTTGTGCGCAATCTCGGGCGAGCCTATCCCCCTCGAAGAGCTGCGCTATTGGAGCGCGGATTATCAAGAAGCCTATGCCAGCGCTGAGATTGCAACGAAACGCTTGCTCGGACTGGTGTGATGCGGCTGCGCAAAAGCCTCATCCTAGTGGGGCTGTTCGGATTGCTTGGTTGCACTGGCAGCGAAGCGGCGGCGCCTGAAGGGGCAATCAGTGCGGCCTCTGCGCAAGTCGAGAGCCCAGAAAGCGCCGGGCCCAGCATCGCGGCACAAGCGGTTCTCGAAGCGCCCGCCGAGCCTGCAGTGCAAGATGCGCCAGAGCTCACGCAAAACACACGGTTCTCCTATCAAGGCGAGCTCACCCAAGGCGGCTTCATCCGCGGTTTGGCGCCGGACGGCACGCTGAGCGCAACGCTCGGGGATCAGCCGCTCGATATCGCGCCAGACGGAAGCTTCTTTGCTGCCTTTGACCGCGATAGCGAAGGCAGCCTCACGCTAACGGCCAAGCTTGAAACCGGTCGGCAGGTGCAACAAACGCTCACTATCGCGCCGCGCAAATGGCCGACCGAATATGTCAACGTGGCCAAGCGCAAGCTGCGCGATCCCGAAGCCTATTGGAAGAAGCGCGAGCCGGAATACAACGCGATCCAGGCCGCGCGCGCCAAGGTGACAGGCGCGACAGGATGGAAGCAGGACTTCATCTGGCCGGTAAAAGGGCGGATTTCCGGCCGCTTTGGCAGACAGCGTATCTATAAGGGCGAACCCGGCTCTTATCATTCAGGCGTCGATATCGCGCGGCCCTCCGGTGTGCCCTTCGTGGCGAGCGCGGATGGCGTTGTTGTGCTCGCGGTGACGGGGTTCAGCCTTGAAGGTGGCCTTATCATCATTGACCACGGCGCAGGGCTGAGCAGCGCTTATCTCCATGCCTCCAAACTGCTTGTGAAAGAAGGCGATGTCGTGCGCCAGGGCCAGCCCATCGGCACGGTCGGTTCGACCGGGCGATCAACCGGGCCGCATCTGCACTGGGGCCTAAAATGGAACGATGCGCGCTTTGATCCGGTGCTTTTTGCAGGCCCGATACAATAAAGGCGTATAGGCGGCTTGCCCGCGGTTGACCCCGCGCAGCTTGCGCTTGAAAGCCCGCTGCGATGCGCCGCCTCTTGCCTCTCGCCTTCGTCGCCCTTGCGCTCGCACCGGGCACGTGGCTGCGCTCTCATGTGGATGAAAGCGCACCGGTTATCATTGTAATCGAACAGGTCGAAGGCGCTAAAAAGGCAGGAAATGCCGCTTGGCGACGCGAAGGCGTATGGCATTACCGCTCCGACCACGCGCTCTTCGGCGGCTTCTCGGCATTGCTGGCGCTTGGCGATGGGCAGCTTGTGGCCTTTTCTGATCGCGGCGCGCGCTTGGCCTTTGGCGAGCCCGATCGATCGGAGCGCGAATACAGCCTGGTGCTGCAAGAGGTCACACCGCAGTGGTTAGGCGAGCTTTGGGACATCGAAGCAGCGACGCGCGATCCTGCTACGGGGGCCTACTGGCTCGCTTACGAAAACCACCACGCCATTGCCCGGTTTACGCAAGCGGATGGGCTCGAAGGTGTGCGGGACCTTGAAGGCGAGGTGGATTGGTCAAACAATGCGGGCGCTGAAGCGATGGTGCGCTTGGCTGATGGCCGCTTTGTGCTGCTGCCTGAAGGCAAATCCGAAGGGCAGATCTATTCGGCTGACCCTTTGCGCGGCGGTCAGCCGGACCGCATTGAGTTTCGCTCACCGGCCAAGGGCTTTGCAGCGGTTGATATGCAACAATTGCCGGATGGCAGACTGCTTGTCTTGCTGCGCGATCTCAAATGGTCTTGGGGCGAAAACTGGCCGCCTTTTGCGAGCTTGATTGCGATCGGGGAGCCGCCTCGCGCGGGCGCAATATGGTCGCCAAGCCTCACGCTTGATCTGGGCGAGCTTGCGCCGCCAGAGAATTATGAAGGGCTTGGGCTGCGCGCGCAGGAGGATGGGCGGATCGCTGTGTGGCTGATCGCCGATGACAATCTGGCAGCGCTTCAGCGCACGCTCGTGGTTAAGCTGAGCTTTGATCCCACCCGCCAGCCTGCCTCATTTGGCGCAAATCAGGCAAAACAAAAGGCGCGCGAGACCGCTCGCACGCCTTGATTGTCTGATCGCTAAGAGCCCCAGAGCCCCGGCGGGGCGGGCTCACGCGCATCGCTTAAGCGGCTGCGACGGCCTTCTTGAGCTCTCGCTTCACTTTGAGCGCGCGCGCTGAAAGCTTTTCGTCCTTGGTCTTCAGCAGCCAATTGTCGAGCCCGCCATTGTGCTCAACCGAGCGCAGGCCGTGCGTGGAGACGCGAAACTTGAAGCTGCGGTCCAGCTTTTCGCTCAGCAGCGTCACATTCTGCAGATTCGGCAGAAAAACGCGCTTGGTCTTGTTGTTGGCGTGGCTCACATTGTTGCCGGTCAGGCGACCTTTGCCGGTCAGTTCGCAGATGCGCGACATAATAAATCTCGTCTTGTTAAACTTCAGCGGTCTTGAAACGGGCGTCCACTCGGGCGCGTCGCTTTGCAGCGATCCCAAGCCCAGCGTCTCCCGGAAAGCGCGCCGCATAGCCGCGTGTCACCGAATCGTCAATTGATTCGTGGTGTCCGCGCGCCTAGCTCGGTCGCGATGACCCGCTGGCCGCTCCCTGAACCCATGGCGCTCGCTCTGCAAGCCGCGCGCGATGCCAGCGATGCGGGCGAAGTGCCAATTGGCGCGGTGGTGGTGAAAGATGGCGAGGTGGTGGCGGTTGCCGGCAATGCGACGCGCTCTCCCCCTGATCCCACAGGCCATGCGGAAATGCGCGTGATCCGCGCGGCGGCTGAGGCGCTGGGCGATGATCGGCTGACGGGCTGCGATCTCTATGTGACGCTGGAGCCGTGCCCGATGTGCGCTGGCGCGATAGTTCATGCGAGGATTGCGCGGCTGTATTACGGCGCGAGCGATCCCAAAGGCGGGGGGGTGGAGCACGGCGCGAGAGTGTTCGAACAAGAGCAATGCCTGCACCGGCCTGAGGTCTACACCGGGATAGGCGAAGACGAGGCCGCCGCGTTGCTGCGCGATTTTTTCAAAGCGAGGCGCTAGCGAGCCTGTATGTCCAAAACGAACACTTTGCGCACAATTGTCACCTATGCAGGCACTTTGATTGCCAAGCAGCTTGGCTTGAGGCGCGGACGGCCCGAGATCGAGGCGATCTTCAACTATGTCCCCATCAGCGAGGCTCTGGCGACTTCGGGGCAGCCAACCGAAGCACAATTCGCCGCAATTCGGGACGCTGGCTTTGATACGGTCATCAACTTGCTGCCGCGTGAAAAGGAAAATGCGCTCAAGAACGAGGCCGAGGTGGTGAGCGCTCTTGGCCTTGATTACGCTTACATTCCGGTGGATTTTAAAGCCCCAAAAGAGGCAGATTACGCCAATTTCAAAGCGGCGATGGCGGCGCATGATGGGCGCAAGGTTTGGGTGCACTGTGCGGTCAATGCGCGCGTATCGGTGTTTGTCGCGCGCTATCGGCATGAAGTGCTGGGCGAACCGCAAGAGGCCGCGCGCGCGCATATCGGCAAAGTGTGGGAGCCGATCAAAGTCTGGTCTGAATTCCTCGAAGGGCGCGAGACGCAATGATAGCGGATGCAGCCCGCGTGATCGTGCTCAACGGGATCGGAAGCGTGGGCAAGACATCAACCGCAAAAGCGCTGCAAGAGCTTTGCGAAGAACCCTTGCTGCATGTGTCGGGTGACGCGTTTCTGGAGATGATGCCGCAAAAACTCTGGGGCCATCCAAGCTGGATCAGTTTCTCGCAAAAGGCGCATGAAGGGAAGCGGGAGGTCGCAATCCAGATGGGTGAAGGCTTCGAGGGTTTCATGCTTGGGATGCGCTCAGCGATTGCCGAGCTCGCACGCGCCGGGACATCGTGCGTGGTTGATGATGTTATGCTCTCGGCTCAAGACCAAGGCATATATCGCACAGCCCTGGGCCCGATCCGCACCCATTTTGTGGCATTGCACGCGCCCTTAGAAGTCCTCGAGCGCCGCGAATATGAACGCGGGGATCGGCTCATCGGCCTTGCGCGCTGGCAGTGGGATCGTGTGCACAAGGGGATCGAATACGACTTTGAAGTCGAAACGGTCGATCACTCGCCGCGAGACGTCGCAATGGCGATAGCCGATGCGCTTGGATTGAGCGTGGCAGGCTGATGGCCGCCAGCTCCAAGCCTCGGCCGCGTAGCGCGAGGCTTGCTAGAGAGCCGCGCCAGGCTCTGCTTTGTCCTCGGCTCCTGATTTGGATAGCCCTTCACCAAGCCATTCCATCGCTTCGTCCAGATCCTCCAGCTCAAAGCCTTTGATCTCGGGTTTGAGCAAGGCGCCCAAGACACCGGAGAGATTGCGGATCCAGTCCGGGCCGCCGACTATCGCGTATCGATCAATGTGCTTTAGCAGCTCTAG
>JBCBOW010000125.1:0-5897 GCA_039821045.1 Pseudomonadota bacterium | reverse complement strand
GGTCAAACGGGCAAGCCGCTTTTCGCTTGTCTGGCTGATCCCGATCGCGGCGACACTGTTCGGCTTGTGGATGCTGGTTAGCTATATCAACAATCGCGGCGAGCTGGTCGAGATCACCTTTGCGACGGCTGATGGATTGGAGGCCGGCAAGACCAAGATCAAAGCGCTCAATGTCGAGGTGGGTCTGGTCGAAAAGATCGTGATCAACGAGGATATTGATGGCGTAATTGTGTCGGCGCGGATCAACGCGGAATCGCGCGACTTGCTCAAAGAGGACACACGCTTCTGGGTCGTGCGCCCGCGCGTGGGCGCCGCTGGCATTAGCGGTCTGGGTACCTTGCTCTCTGGCGCCTATATCGAGCTTGAGCCGGGCGAGAGCGAGGCCTTTGAAGATGATTTTGCAGGGCTTGAAGATGCGCCGGTCACGCCTTCGGATGAGCCGGGCCTGCATATCACCTTGGCCGGTTCGGGGCGAAAGTCCTTAAGCGTCGGTGAGCCGGTGATCTATAATGGATATCAGGTCGGCAAGGTCGAGCAGGTGACCTTTGATCCCAAGGATCGCAAGACCATGTACAAGGTCTTTATCCGCAAGCCATTTGACGAGCTCATCACCACCACCACCCACTTCTGGGCGACCAGCGGCGTGGAGTTTACAACGTCAACAGAGGGCATAAAGCTGGACATTGCCTCGTTTGAGGCCCTGCTCCAAGGGGGCCTCACCTTCGACATCCCTCCAGATCTTCCGATGGGGACGCAAGCCACATCGGACACGCCATTCCGGCTTTATTCCAACAAGGCCGAAGCGTTCCTGCGCGAATATGATAACACCGCCACATTTGTGATCATGGTTGAACAATCGATCCGCGGGCTGAAACCCGGTGCTCCGGTTGAGTTTCGCGGAGTGCCGCTGGGCCGGGTCCTGCCGCGCACTACCGATTTTGCCAACCTGCAATCGGTTGAGGGGTTCAACGACACCTCGATCCCGATCTTCATCGGGCTTGACCCTGCCCGAATCGGGTTTCCTGACGAACCCGCCTCGCTCACCATTTTTCGCAGCGAGCTCCAGAAATATGTGCGCGGCGGCATGGTCGCCAAGCTGGGCACGGGCAGTTTGCTCACTGGGAACAAGTATGTTCAGCTCGATATTGATCCCTCCCGGCGTGGTCAGGCCTTTAAGGAGATCACAATCGAACCCTATGGCCGTATCGGCATTATCCCATCACGGCGCGGCGGCTTTGAAGCGATCGAGGAACAGATCTCCACTCTGATCGCCAATCTCCAAGCAGCGCCGATTGATAAAACGCTCAACAATGCAAGCGCAGCGCTCGCCAGCATCGATAAGCTCTCGCAACGCCTCGATGGGCTTGTGGCGCAGGAGAGCACGCAGCAAATTCCGGCCAATCTCAACACCACGCTGAGCCAGCTCCAGGTTACGCTTGGCCAAACCGAACAGACGCTGCGCGGGTTTGATCCCAACAGCGATGCGTATCGCGAACTCACCCGGTCGCTGGGCGAGTTGCGCGAAACCGTTCAGAGCCTCCAGCCAACGCTTCAGAAAGTGCGCTCGAGACCGAACGCGCTGATCTTCGGCGGCTCGCCTGATGAGGACCCTGAACCCAAAGCAAAGACAAGCGAGAGGTGAAACGCGCAATGAAGACAGTGTCACTCGCCGTGTTGATACCCGCCTTTGCGGCGCTCTCGGCTTGCGCGGGATCTGCGCCGGAAACCCGGCTCTATACACTCGACTATCGGGCCGCTGAACCATTGCCCAAGCTCGATGCGGAACGCTCGATCGCCCTCGCCAGGCTGGAACTCGCCGAATATCTCGAGCAACCCGGCCTGACCATGCTCGAGGGGCAAAACCAGATCCGGATCGCAACCTATCATATCTGGGGCGAAGGGCTGAGAACCGCGCTGCCGCGCGCGCTGACTTATGACCTGGCCAAAGCGTGCAAGTGTCCGGTAAGTGATCCTACCATGAGCGGTAACGCCGCGCGGGCTGATAGCCGGATCGAAGTGCGGGTTGAACGCTTTAGCGCCACAGAAAAAAGCGAAGTGGTGCTCTCTGGTCGCTACTGGGTAATCGGCTCTGAGGACGAGCGGAGCGAGCGATACTTCAACCTGTCCGCCGACCTCGAGCAAGACGGCTATGAGCACGCCGTATCAAAGATGCGTGACCTTGTTTCGCGTTTGGCAATCCAGATTGTCACTGACCTGGCGTGATGGATCTGCGCGGAGCAACAGGCCCAATGAGGCAGCTGGCGGTAGCGCTAATGCATACGCTCATCGCGCGGGCTCAAAGCGGGAGCCAACGTGGGAGCCAAGCCGAGAGGCGGTGGAAGCAGTGAAGAAGCAATATCTCGATGCGCTGCCCTTGGCGTTTGCCTTTGCGCACTTGTGACTTCCGATGGGCCAGCATGCGTTCTTGTTTGCGCATTGGATGAAGCTGGGCACTTTCATGGCGCCTTTCCTCGTGTTCGTCGCCTTGGCCACAAGAGAGCACATACCGAGCAAGAGATCTGCGAGCCCATGGGGCGGGGATTGTGGCGATCAGCGAGTTTGACGGGACGGATGTCGCCGGGATGATCTGGGATGCGATTGAGGGGCGGGTGAATTCGGCAACTATAAATACGCCAAGCCTCGTTTAGGCAGGAAAATAAGGGGAGGGGCGGGACTGTGTCTGAAGCATTTCGGCTTTCATCAAAGCACATCTGGATTCTTGACGAGTTACTCGATGGAGACATCGCATTATTACATATTGTGCAGCGGTGTCAGGCCATGGGGCTTGAAGCGTGGGAGGGTCTCGCTTTGTTGCCAGAATTGTATTGCGAAGGGATCATCGAGTTTTTCGAAAGAAACCAAGTGCAAGGGGCGGAAGGCATTGCATGGAAACCCGAAAGGGATTTTGCAGAAGTTCTGGCAGGCCGAAAAAGCAGGGTGAGTGACTACAAATTCTGCGTAGAATTGAGTCAGCCAGGCCAAGCGCTTATCGAGGAGTTCAATCATGACAGGCCTAAGTGCAACTGAGCCGGTTCATTGGCGCAAAGTCGAGGTTATGGTGCGCTTACTCTGGAAGCCGGATCATCCCTTCCGCGCCCGCGGATGCGCCGCGCGATAATCCTTCAACATCTGCGCTGCATCGACTTTGGTGTAAATCTGCGTTGAACCTAGCGACGCGTGCCCCAGCAGCTCTTGCAGGCTCCGCAAATCGACCCCGGCGCTCAAAAGATGCGTTGCGAAGGAATGGCGCAAAGCATGCGGTGTTGCTGTGTCGGGTAGACCAAGCGCTCGCCGCGCTCTTGCCACCGCGCGTTGCACCATGCCCGGCGCGAGCGCCCCGCCTTTGACCCCGCGAAACAACGGCTTATCGCGCGCGATCGGCCAGGGACAGGCTGCGACATATTCCGCCACCGCCTCGCGCGTGATCGCGATAATGGGGACAACGCGCTCCTTGCCGCCTTTGCCTTTGATCACGAGCGTCTCGCTCAACGGAAAGTCCTTGCCCGTGAGCGAGAGCGCTTCGGAAATGCGCAGGCCGCAGCCATAAAGCAAAAGCAAGACGGCGCGATCGCGCGCGCCGGTCCATGCCTCGCCTGCATCGGCATCGATGAGGTCGGCGATGTTCACAGCATCGTCCGGGGTGACAGGGCGGGGCAAGCCTTTCTTGACGCGCGGGCCTCGCAAGCGCGGCGCTGTGAGATCGGGATCGCCGGCTTCACTGCGCGCAAAAGCGATAAAGGCTTTGCAGGCGGACAATTCGCGCGCCGCGCTCGCATTGCTGAGCCCTTGCGCGCGTCGCTCGGCGAGAAAACGGCGCAATTGCGGGGCCTCAATCTGCGCAACGTCAGCAAAGCTCGCGCAATCGGCGTGGTGGATCAGGCGCTGGGCTGCGGCGGTGTAAGCGCGAACGGTGTGCGGCGAGCGGCGCTTGGCATCGCGCAGATGGATCTGCCAAGCCTCGAGCAGATCAGCCCCGGTCATCAGACTGCAGGCTCGCGCAGCGCCAGTTCATCGCTTACGATCTCACTCAGCAGCGCATCGAGCAATGGCCGCCCTTTCGAGCTGACGCCGAGGCGCGAACCGGCACGCCAGAGCAAGTCCAAACCAAGATATTGCTCGATCTTGGGCGGTTTTATGAGGTCGCGCTCTTCCAGCGCAAATCGCTTTGAAAGCGCCGTTAGATCAATGCCCTCGGTAAGTCGCAGGCCCATGAGCAGGGCTTCGGAGGCTTGCTCTTCGCGGCCCAGATGGCGCGCTTCGTGGATGCCATGACCCTTTGCCGCGACCGCGCTCAGGTAGTTCTCAGGCTTCTTGTGTCGGATCGTCGCCATGCCAGCGCGACGGCCATGCGCCCCCGGGCCAACGCCGCAATAGTCCTGATAGCGCCAATAGGTGAGATTGTGACGGCTTTCCTCGCTAATCCGCGCATGATTGCTCGTTTCATACGCAGGAAGGCCGGCTTGCTCGGTCAACTCTTGGGTCAGCGCAAAAAGCTCCGCGGCTTCGTCATCGTCGAGCGGCGAGAAGACCCCGCGCCGCACATCGGTGGCAAAGCGTGTGCCGGGCTCGATCGTGAGTTGATAAAGCGAGAGATGCTGCGTTCCAAAGCTGAGCGCGCGGCCGAGTAGGGCTTGCCACTCGGCGGGCGTTTGGCCGGGAAGCGCGTAAATCAGATCAAAACTGACCCGGGCAAAATGGCGCTGCGCGGTTGCGAGCGCTGCCATCGCTTCAGACGCGCCATGGAGCCGCCCGAGCCAGTGCAACGTCTCGTCTTCAAGCGCCTGCACCCCGAGCGAGACGCGGTTGACGCCCGCATGCGCCAAATCCGCGAATGCCGCCGCTTCGACAGAGGAAGGGTTTGCTTCCAGCGTGATCTCAATTCCCTCGCTAAAGCTCCAAAGGCGCTGGGCTTCCTCAAGCAAGGCGTTCACCAGCTGGGGTGGCATCAGCGAGGGCGTGCCGCCACCGAAGAAAATCGAATGGAGCGGCTCACCTGCCGCAATTTCAGCTTCCGCGCGCATGTCTGCGATGAGAGCTGCGCGCCATGCATCGATGTCGACACTGGCGCGCACATGCGAGTTGAAATCGCAATAGGGGCACTTTTTCGCGCAGAACGGCCAATGGATGTAGAGCGCTTTCGCCATCAAGAGCAGTCTAGCGGATTGTCACGCAGTTCCAAATTGGTCTGCGACGAGTTTCGCGAAAGCATAGGCGCGGTGGCTGATCCCCATGGTCTCTTTGAGGTTGATCTCGGCAAAGGTGGTCTCATAGCCTTCCGGAACAAAGATCGGATCATAGCCAAATCCCAGGTCCCCGCGCGGCGGCCAGACCAGCGATCCGGGGCATTTGCCCTCGTAAACGACATGCTCGCCATCAGGCCAGGCAATCGCCAGGGTGCAATGAAAAGCGGCGCTGCGATCGGTCTCAGGGCCCAGCTCTTGCAGCATCCCTTCAACCTTGCCCATCGCCATATACCAATCGCGCCCCGGCTTGCCTTCAAACCATTGTCGCTCTGCCCAATCGGCGGTGTAAACGCCGGGGCGCCCGCCTAAGGCATCAACGCTGAGCCCGCTGTCATCAGCGAGCGCGGGCAATTGTGCGGCCTCTGCCGCCGCGCGCGCTTTCAAAAGTGCGTTCTCGACGAATGTCGTCCCGGTCTCCTCAGGCTCCGGCAGGCCAAGTGATCCGGCTGAAAGGCAGCCGAGACCATATGGCTCAAGCAGCGCGCTGATCTCTTTGAGCTTGCCGGCATTATGCGTTGCAATAACCAGCGAGCCGCCATCCAGCTTGCGCGTCACGCGACAGCCTCGGCCTGCGCTTTGAAGATCGCATCGCAGCCGATGTTGGCAAGACGAAGGAGCCGCAGCAGCCCCTCTTCGTCATAGGTTGCGCCTTCA
>JBCBOW010000124.1:0-5899 GCA_039821045.1 Pseudomonadota bacterium | reverse complement strand
TCAGGAAAGCAAGCTCAAGCGATTGCTCGGCGTTAAGGCGCGGATCGCAGTGTGTGTGATAGCGATCTCCCAATCGTTCGTCCGTGATCGCCACCGCGCCGCCGACGCATTCAGTTACATCCTGTCCGGTCATTTCGATATGGATACCGCCGGGATGCGTGCCTTCGGCTCGGTGGACGGCGAAGAACCCTTTCACCTCACTCAGAATCCGATCAAACGGGCGAGTTTTGAAGCCGCTGTCGGATTTGATCACATTGCCGTGCATAGGATCGCAGCTCCAGACAACGGGATGGCCCTCGCGCTGCACCGCTCTCACAAGCTTGGGCAGACCGTCTTCGACTTTCTCATGCCCAAACCGGCTGATGAGCGTGATGCGTCCAGGCTCGCGCTCGGGATTGAGCAAGTCAAGCATCCGAAGCATTGCGTCAGGCTCAAGGCTCGGGCCGCATTTCATGCCGAGCGGATTGCCAATTCCGCGCGCAAACTCGACATGCGCGCTTCCATCGAAGCGGGTGCGGTCGCCGATCCACAGCATGTGCGCAGACGTTGCGTACCAATCTCCAGTCAGAGAATCGCGGCGTGTAAGAGCCTGCTCATAAGGCAACAAAAGGCCTTCGTGGCTGGTGTAGAAGCTGGTGCCCTGAAGCTGCGGTACCGTCGCTGGATCGACCCCGCACGCTTCCATGAAATCAAGCGCTTCGCCGATCCGGTCCGCCGTTTGAGCGAATTTGTCAGTCCATGGCGTGCGCCCCATGAAATCGAGCGTCCACTGATGAACCTGGCGCAGATTGGCGTATCCGCCGCCGGCGAAGGCGCGCAGGAGATTGAGGGTCGCGGCCGCCTGGCTAAAGGCTCGCACCATCCGGTTGGGATCGTTGCGCCTTTGGGCCGGCTCAAACTCGATGCCGTTGATGTTGTCACCGAAGTAGCTCGGCAAAGTAACATCGCCCTTAGTCTCCGTTGGCGAAGAGCGCGGCTTGGCAAACTGTCCCGCCATCCGGCCAACCTTTACGACGGGTCGCTTGCTGGCGAAGGTCAAGACCACAGCCATCTGCAAAAGCACACGAAAGGTGTCGCGAATATTGTTGGGATGAAATTCGGCAAAGCTCTCGGCGCAGTCGCCGCCTTGCAAAAGAAACGCCCTGCCTTCAGCCACTTCGGCAAGATCAGCCTTCAGCGCGCGTGCTTCGCCGGCAAACACCAGCGGTGGACACGATGCGAGCGTGTCTTCGGCTTCCGCGAGTTCTGCCGCATCTTCGTATTGCGGCAAATGCTTCGCTTCGAAGTTCTTCCAGCTATCGGGCGTCCAGGTGCGATCCATAAGTCAGTTCGATCTGTTTGAGTCTTTGATCCAAGTTGCGTCCCTGCAATACCATATTGACGGGTGCTTGGAACAGCGGCGAAGGTCGCTACACGGCTTGTTCTAATTGTAAAGCTGCTTCTACGCCTGTGGCAATTTTATGTCGCACCCCAAGCGCAATCAGCGCGAGACAGGCTCAAACTCGCGAACAGTAGGTGTCGCTAATGCCGACCTGTCTTGACCGGTTTGCTCAGCATCGCCTTCCGCTGTGATCTCGGCGAGCTCCTGGCCTTCCGGTATGACGGCCAACCGCATCGGTGCGCGCTGAGCAAAGTAGCGATCCGCCAAAAACTGCATGATTTGCGGGCTTGTTTGCGAATAGTCTGCCAACAAGGATCGCAAGAGCGCCACACGTTGAGGGTCGCGGGTCGCGCCTTCAAGATTATACAACCAGAAGCGATTTCCCGTCGATGCGCGGCGGACCATCTGCGCAAGCGGTTCGGTCACTCGGTCAAGTTCATCCGCGGTGGGAGGACTTGTCACCAAATCGCGCGCGATACGCTCCGCCTCAGCAAAGAATACGGGCACAAATTCAGGCTCCAATTGGGCAAGCGCGGTGATTGTCCCCCCGCCCTCAAGATCAGTCGGCCATTTCGAGAATACCTGCGGCGCATAGCTTGCGCCTGCCTCTTCACGCAGCGCATCAAACAAGCGGTTGTTGAACACCTGCGTCAAGATTTCGATCTGCCGAGATTCGCGGATCGCACGCATTCCGCCGCCGCTGGGCCAAGCGATAACCGCGGCGGCCTGATTGGCATCGCCGCGGTGCTCCAAAACCGTCGGACCGCCTGACACAGTCGGAAATCCGGGGATCCGAGCGGCCACCTCTTGTGCGATCGGCTCACGCACAGGGAGCGCACCGAAAGTCTCCGCCAGCTTGGCGACAATCGCATCCCGGTCAAATTCGCCGAACACAAGAACCTCAATCGGGCCCTGCTTCAACAAAGGCTCCCACACTTCGCGAAACCCTTCAGGCGTCACGCTTTCAATCGCCGCCGGATCAGGTGTTTCAAAGCGCGGATCACGGTCCGTAACGAGATACTCCAGATCACGATTGATCACGCCGCTCGGACTGGTCGCGTATGTGTTATAAGCAAGCGTAGCGGCCGCTTTGGCGCGGTTTACCGGGTCAGCATCCCATCGCGGCATCCCCAGCTTGGCAGCAAAAAGATAGAGCTGGTCTTCAACATCGCTTGAACGGGTTTGCGCGGTAAAGGTGAAGACCGCATCTTCAATACTAAAGCCAAACCCGAGCTTTCGCCCTGTCGCCAAGCGATCGATATCGTTTTGGTCCAATTCGCCAATACCAGAGCCCACCAGCGCCATTTCGCCTAACGCCGCATAGACGGCGTTGCTGGCATCAAAGGCACGAAAACCGGCTCCGAAGCGAACCTTGACGGTCACTCGGCCGGGTTCTGCATCGTTAGCCCAGACAAGCGCCCGAACCCCGTTATCAAGGTTAACCTGCTCAATCTCCAGGATGCCGACAGGCTGACTGCTCTCGACCTCGCCTGGCTCACCAATGGGCGGCAAATCTTCAAACTTGATGCTCTGCGCTGCAAGGCGGGCGCTGCTGTCTATACCTACCTCGCTTGCGAGCGCGAGCCGAAGAGCCTCCGCATCCGCTTCACCAGCACCTGGCGTCACATACACCGATCGCACAACATCTCCTGAGAAGAGAGCTTTTGTCCGCGCCAAAATCTCGCTCGGGTTAAGTCGATCTTGCATTCCTCTAAAGACATCCAAGACAACTTCGGGCGACGCGACTGTCTCGCGGATATCAACCGCATTGACGATGTTGTCCGCCAGATCCGACCCGGCCTGCACGCTGCGCTGTTCCACCTGATTGGCAAACGCGACATCGAATTCAGCTGCCTCGCGATCAATCTCTTCCTGCGTGGGCGGATTGGCGATCGCATCTGCAATCACCGCGCGAACGTCTTTGAGCGCTGCTTCCCAGTCTTCTGAAAGCGGCGCGAAACTTACAAAGGTGGCATCGGTTGAGCGCGAAATGTCGTCTTGGTTAACTTGCGCGTAAAGGAAGCTCCCCCCGCCCCGTGCACGCGCTTCTAAGCGACGGTTGATGATCGACTGCGAGACGGCATCGAGCAAGAGCCCTTCGTTGTAGACGATCGTGTCATCGACTTTGCGCCAGGGCCGCATGATCGCATAGGTCAGATTGCGCGGAAGATCGGGCTCCACCAGCACTCCGAGCTCGCCAATGGGCCAGCCTGTTCCAGCCGCAACGAGAGTGCCTTCAGGTGCGATTGGATCACCAAATGCCGGAGGGATCGCGGGATCGCCTCGCCCTTGCCAACCCCCAAACCATTGCTCGACCAGCCCCGCGAGGACCATGGGGTCAGCGTCGCCAGCGACCACCACAACGGTGTTTTCAGGGCGATACCAGCGGCGATGAAATTCTGAGAGGCTGGCGCCGTTTGCCGCTTCCAAGGTCTCGACCAGCCCGATCGGATTGCGAGTAGCAAGCCTTTGCCCGGCAAAAAACGTCCGGCGCGAGTAGTCGGCCACTCTTTGCGAAGCACCGCCGCGTTCCCGCTTCTCAGCAAGCACAATTGGAAGCTCAGCGGCGACATTTTGATCACTCAGCACCGGTTCTCTGATCATGCCTGAAAGATACTTGAAGCTCTCTTGGAGCTTGGCGGTATCGACATTGGGAAGATCGAGCTTGTAAGCCGTGTGAGTGGGGCTGGTCTCTGCATTGGTGTCGCTGCCAAACGTAGCGCCCAGCCTTTGCCAGGTCGCAATCGCTTCAGCCTGGCCCAGATATTTGCTCTCCCGAAAAACCAAATGCTCTAGCAAGTGCGCGTAGCCTTGTTCAGCATCGCGTTCATGCAGCGAGCCGGCATCCACTCGAACCCGGATGGATACCTGCCCAGGTGGCACTCCGTTGCGGCGCACAGCGTAGCGAAGACCGTTGTCTATCTCACCAAAGAGCCACTCTGCATCGACGGGAACGTTCGAGCCACGATAAAGCCACGGCGCTTCACCTTCGGCTTGAAGAAACGCAGGCTGCGGGATCTGCGGCTCAGGCGCTGAAACCGGGGCATCTTCAGCCGAGGCGATAGCTGATTGCGGTGCTTCCTGGGCAACGGCCGGAAGAGTGAGCGCAACAAGCGCAGCGAACACGAAACGGGCGCGGTCGCCCCAGGATAATAATGTCATGACGCTCAGCATATAAGGGCCAAACAGCTGAAGGGATAGTGAATGTGTGCCCCTGCGCGGTCACCGTGAAATGAGCGGAGCAAGTCTCGCTTCATTTGATCTGCGTATCCTTCTTGTCGCGAAGCGCTCAACGACCTATCTTGACAACATGTTTATCGAGACCGAAACAACGCCAAACCCCGCGAGCCTCAAGTTTCTGCCTGGCAGGCAGGTCATGACGTCGGGCACCCGTGAGTTTTCATCCCCGGAGGCCGCAGAAGCAAGCCCGCTTGCGCAAGCCATCTATGACACAGGCGAAGTCGTGAATGTCTTTTTCGGCGGCGATTTCGTGACTGTGACCGGCGCCCCGGGCTCGGATTGGGGAGCGCTGAAGCCGCAAGTGGTCGCCATTATGCTCGATCATTTCGTAAGCGAAGCGCCTTTGTTTGTCGGAGGAAGCGCAGACGGAATCTCGGTCCCGGCGGATGACACCGCCATGCTCGTCGAAGAGCGTGAAGAAGACGCAGAAATCATCGCTTCGATCAATGAGCTGCTTGAAACCCGGGTGCGCCCCGCAGTTGCAGGCGACGGCGGCGATATTGCCTATCGCGGGTTTCAGGATGGGGTGGTTTACCTCACTTTGCAGGGCGCTTGCGCGGGCTGTCCTTCGAGTACAGCAACGCTAAAACATGGCATCGAAGGCCTTCTGAAGCACTATGTGCCGGAAGTTCTTGAGGTCCGAGCCGCTTAATTCAGCCCGCACGCGCCGAAGGATTTTCATGACACAGCAGTTTCACGACCATGTCCTCTCGGGCAAGGCTCTGGCGCAGATCTTCAACGAAGCGCGAACGTACAATGGCTGGCTTGATAAGCAGGTCTCTGACGAGCAACTTTTCGCGATCTGGGATCTGGCAAAAATGGCGCCGACCTCAGCCAACATGCAGCCTGTGCGGATCGTCTGGATAAAATCGGCGGATCAAAAGGCAAAGCTGGCCGAGTGTGTGATGGAAGGCAACAAGGACAAGGTCCTCGCCGCACCGGTTACAGCCGCCATCGGCTATGACATCGATTTCCACGAAGAGCTCCCGTGGCTCTTCCCTCACACCGATGCCAAGAGCTGGTTTGAAGGCGATGAAAAGGGCCGCGAAGAGGGCGCATTTCGCAATTCCTCGCTGCAGGGCGCTTATCTGATGCTTGCTGCGCGCGCGCTCGGTCTGGATTGCGGCCCGATGTCAGGATTTGATGCGGACGCCGTCAACGCGGCATTCTTTGCGGATGAACCACGGCATCGCGTCAATTTTCTGTGTTCTATCGGGTATGGTGACCCGGCCAGTGTTTTTGATCGCTCCCCGCGGCCCGCGTTTCATAAATTCAATT
>JBCBOW010000123.1:0-5916 GCA_039821045.1 Pseudomonadota bacterium | reverse complement strand
CGAGAGCCTGCGGTTTCGCGGGAGCGCGAGCTTGGGGGCAGCGCAGCCGATCATCTTGCGCGGGGTCGAGTTGGAGAGCGACCAGCTCACCGCCATGCTCGATACCCGCCTTGAGAACGGGCAGACCAGCGTTGCAGGGGCGGGGCGGCATGCCGAATACGGGCCGTTTGATATCGATGCGGTGATCGAGGGCGAAGGCGTGAACGCGCAGCTTGTGCTCGCCGATCCTTATCCAGCCGCCGGCTTGAGCGATGTGCGCATCGGCATCGCGCCGAGCGATACGGGTTTCGTGCTCGATGTTGCCGGGGGATCGCTGCTGGGGGCTTTTGATGGGACGCTGGGGCTTGTGCTCCCTGCGCAAGGCCCCGTCCGGCTCGACATAGACCGGCTCAATGTGTTCCGCACAGGCGCGAGTGGGTCGCTGACCTTCGCTCAAGCCGGCCTCAAGGGCAATCTCACGCTTGCAGGGGGCGGGCTTGCGGGCACCGCTGCGATCGCCCCGGCGAGCGAGGGCGCGACCGGCTTTGACGTTGACCTCACCGCGGATCGCGCGCGCTTTGGCGGCGAGACGCCGATCGCGTTGCGAGCCGCCGATATCGAGGCGAGTGGTCAGTTTGGCGGGCAAGCGCCGAGCCAGATCAGCGCCGCGATTACCGGGTCTGGCTTGCAGTATGGGGCGCTGCGCTTGGCAAGCTTTGCCGCTGACGCGCGGATCGAAGACGGCGTTGGCCAAGTGACCGGTACGATCGCGGGGCGGCGGGCTGATCGGTTTGCGCTCAAGATCGATGGTGATGTCGCGCCGCGCCGCGTCTCGCTTTTGGTGCGCGGGGAGTATGCAGGCCGACGTATCACCATGCCGCGCCGCGCGGTGTTCACATCGATCGAAGAGGGCGGCTATAGTCTGGCTCCGGCGCAGATCGGCTTTGGGCGCGGCTATGCCATCCTTGAAGGCCAGATCGGCGGCGAGACCACCGATATCTCAGCCAAGCTTGCGCGTATGCCGCTGCTCCTTGCTGATCTGGCGGGCGCTGAGCTGGGGCTTTCCGGGCGCCTTTCGGGCGTCGTCTCGCTGACGAAGCGGGGCCAGCAACCAGCCACCGGCAACGTGCGGATCAAGGTCGATGACTTTGCGCGTTCGGGTCTGGTGCTCTCCTCCACCCCGCTCGATCTGGTGTTGGCGGCTGATCTGGAGCCTGATGCGCTGGTCGCAGCGGCTCGGTTTGACAGTGGCACGGGCGAGCTTGGGCGCCTGGATGCGCGCATCACCGGTCTTGGCCAAGCGAGCGGCACTGTGATGGAGCGCTTGCGGCGCGGGCGGCTCGAAGCAGTCCTGCGATACAAGGGCGCGGCCGAGGCGCTGTGGCGCTTGGCTGCGGTTGAGACCTTCGATCTTACCGGACCTGTCTCGATCACCGCCAAGGCGCGCGGCACTCTGGCGGATCCGCGTTTCACCGGCGACCTGACCACTGACAATCTGCGATTGCAAAGCGCGGCCTCGGGCACTGATTTGACAGGGGTGAGCGCGCGGGGGCGGTTTACAGGATCGCGTCTCGAGCTCAGCCGCTTTGCCGGCACCACCGCGGGCGGCGGCACTGTGAGCGGCAGCGGCACGGTTGACTTGGCCGCGATGAGCGGCGAGCGCGGGCCGAGCGTTGATCTGCGATTGTCAGCACGCAAGGCTCGATTGCTGAGCGCTGCGGGGCTTGAGGCGACCTTGTCCGGGCCCTTGCGGATCGTCTCCTCTGGTGTTGGCGGCACTATCGCTGGCCGTGTTACCGTTGAGAGCGCAAGCTGGCGGCTGGGCTACGCCGCGCAAGACATGGCGCTGCCTGACATTGCGACCCGTGAGGTTGGCCTATCGGAATTCCTCGATGTCGAGACCCCGGCGAACCCCAATCGATGGCGTTATCTCGTTGATGCCAAAGCGCCGGGCCAGCTTGAGGTCTACGGGCTCGGCCTCAATAGCGAATGGAGCGCGGATTTGCAGATCCGCGGCGAGGTCGCTGATCCGCGCATCGGCGGCGAGGCCAATCTGGTGCGCGGCACCTATCGCTTTGCCGGCACACAGTTTGACCTGAGCCGGGGCCGCATCCGCTTTGATGCGGGCGGCCCGATTGATCCGCGCCTTGACCTTGAAGCCGAAGCGCAAGCGTCGGACACCACGGTCACCATCGATATCACCGGGACAAGCGCTGCGCCCCAGATCGCGTTCACCTCGCAGCCGGTTCTGCCTGATGAGGAGATCCTCGCCCGGCTGCTGTTTGGTGGATCGGTCACGTCGCTTTCTGCGGCAGAGGCGCTTCAATTGGGCGCGGCGCTGGCGGCGCTTCGCCAAGGGGGCGGCGGGCTTGATCCGATCGGCGAATTGCGCCGCTCGATCGGCCTTGACCAATTGCGCATCATCTCAGCGGACCCGGCGCTTGGGCGGGCAACGGGCGTTGCCTTGGGCAAGAACATCACGCGCCGCTTCTATGTCGAGCTTGTCACCGACGGGCGCGGCTATTCCGCAACGCAAGTGGAATACCGCATCACCCGCTGGCTCGCCTTGCTCGGCACGGTGACCACCATCGGGCGCGATAATGTCTCAGCGCAGATCAGCCGGGATTACTGATCGCGATCTCGCCGCGCCAATCAGCCTCCGCGATACAGCCGCTCTTCCTCGCCGCGCCGCCGCACCAGCCCTTTGAGCACGCGCCCGCCGGCCTTGTTCCAGCGCTTGAATTCCTTGGCCGCGCCTTCGAAGTCACCTGCAACATGCTTTTTGGTGAGCGTTGCGCGGCCAATCGCCCCGGTGTTGTAATGAAAGCTGACCAGCGCATCGAACTGGCTTTGGGTTGTTGGCGCGGTGCCGATCGCTTTTGTTACATCGGCGGCATAGCGCTTCAGGTCCTTGGCGAGCCGTTTGTCGCATTGCTTTTGCGTCCACACAGTGCCCGGGCCAATACGCTCGCCCTTTTTGAGCCCAGGGCCGGTTGCGCCCCAGCCGATCGTCCAGGGATCGGCGCCCGTGCCCGGATCAGGATAGGCCTCAATCATGCCATCGCGGCGCAGGCGCGCGCAGCCTTCAAACCGCTTGATCAGCTCCGTGCCAGCTTCTCCGATTGCCTTGGGTTGGCGGGCGCGTTTTGGCTCGGTTCGTCGCGCGTGGAGAACGCCTGACACACCTGGCACACTGTCCTGAGGCAAATTCTTGGTCTTGCCGGTGGGCAGCCCCGCGCGGCGCAGGGCGCGGTCGATCGAGCTGTCAATCGCATCGACTTCGCGCTGTTTGAACCCGCGCTTGAGCAGCGAGCGGACGGTATCAAAAATGGGCTTGCGGTCAGAGGTGTTTGTTTCAGTCATAGGGGGCGGCCTCGTGAGGGGGATGGGAGGCCCACTGATTAGGCATATCTTGGGCAAGTAGGAAAATGGTTTGCGCTTGGCTGTGAAGCTGCGAGGGGCGCGGTCCTGATGCGAGAGCGGGGCCCGTTGACTGAGCACGGTAACATTGATGAGGCAACGGCGAGGCGAGGAGAAAACTGCGCTATGATCCGTTTTGCAACGTTAGCCATGATCGCGGCTCTGGTGAGCGCACCGGTGGTCCTGACCACAAGCGCGGGCGCGCATCCCGGCCATGCAGGGGAAGCTAATACAGGGGAAGCTAATACAGGGGAGGCTCATGCAGTAGGCTCCCATCGGAAAGAGGCAGCGCCGCCGATCACAGTCGATGTCCCTGAGCAGCCCGGCAGCGACACTGAAAAGCGGCCATGGACGAGCCTCAAGGCGCTGGACGCTGAAGCGCGGTTTCACTTTGTCGTCGTCTCGGATCGCACCGGCAATCATCGCAAGGGCATCTGGCAGCAGGCGATGGACAAGATCGACCTGATGCAGCCCGCCTTTGTCGTGAGCGTGGGCGATCTGATCGAAGGCTACACCGAGGATCGCCGTCAGCTCACCCGCGAGTGGGAGGAGATCGACGCGATGATCGGCACGCTCGATGCCCCGTTCTTTTATGTCTCAGGCAATCACGATTATTCCAATCAGGTGATGGCCGATGTCTGGGCGGAGCGGCTGGGTGCAAGCTATTACAGCTTCAAATACAAGGGCGCGCTGTTCGTCGTGCTCAATTCAGCTCTGTTCGATCGCGAGGGGATCGAGGGCTATGGCAAGCGCGGCGGCGATTGGGCGGCGGACCAGGCAGCACAGCTTGCCTGGCTCGATCAAACGCTCACAGCCAATGAAGACGCGCGCTGGACGTTCATGTTCATGCATCGGCCCTATTGGCTGGAGAACTGGGTCAAGCCGCCGGTCGACGAAGCCACTGGCGAGCGCCCCAAACTGCCTGCCACCGGCCCCTGGGAAACGCACAAGGAGCGACCACCCGAATGGTTCAAGGTCGAAGAAATGCTGGGCGACAGGCCCTACACCTTCTTCGCGGGGCACGAGCATATCTACGAATATGATGAGACCCCCGGAGTGCCGCACCAGCACCGCATCCGCTTGGCCTCGACCGGCGGGGCATCGGGCCTGCGCGGTATCGATTATGGTTCTTTCGATCACTTTGTGTGGGTGACGATGACCGAGAAAGGCCCGGTGATCGCCAATGTGCTGCTGGATGGGGTGCTGCCCAAGGATTTCGAGATGAAGTACCGCCGCCCGTGGTTTGCCCCGCGCGATCCGAGCGATCCGCTCGCCAAGTCAGAAGACGAGTAACGCTCGTCGCGCTTGGGCACTGCTTTGAGCGGGCCGCGCTCAGGATTGCTTGAGCGTGATGCGGTTGCGAAATTCCCAGACCGCCGCATCATCATCGAGAAAATCGACGTCTTTGGTGATGGTCATTGTGTCGCCTGTGCGCTTCATGGTTTCGCGGATCATTGCCGGGCGGCTGTCATCCTCGCCTTCGCTGCTAAGCACTGCGGTCCAGTTTTCGGCATCGCGCGCCTGCTCCACCGTGATCGTCTTTTCATAGGTTTCAAACGCGCGCCCGGCCCGGGCGGTGGCGCCGGTCAGCAGGCTGTCAGTCACGGTGATGAGATTGGTGATGTAGACCTGAAAGCCGGGATCGGTGTAATCGAAGCGCTGCACCAGGGTTTGGCCGTCCGGCAGCGCTTCCATGTTCACCGCGACCGGGATGGTCTCCATCTTGTCCGATTGGTAATCACGATAGGCAAGCGAGCCTTCCCAATCGCCTTCCAAAGATACAAACGCCTCAATCGCCGAGACCTTGGCTGGCGCGCTGGTGGCCGTGGCTTGAGTGGCTACAGCGGTTGCGGCAAGCCCGGTGCTTGCGGGGGCGGGAACGGCGGTCATGACAAGAGCGAGGGGAGCGGCGGCGAGGCCAATACGGATGAGCATGGGATCAGTCCTTTCAAACAAGCGGGCGGGGGTGCCGGCTGGTGAAGGCGCAAATGGCTCGCTCGCGGCGCCGGATCGTCTCAAATGAGGAAAAACGGGCAAATTCGAAGAATTGAGACCCTTTTTTGCTGCCCGGGACGCAAAAGAGCCGCCCGGTCACCCGAGCGGCTCCTGCAACAGTTTCAAGTCTCTTTGGCTTACGAGCTGTAATACATGTCAAACTCTACCGGACACGGCGTTGTCTCCATGCGCAGCACTTCTTCCCACTTGAGCTCGGCATAGGCCTCGATCTGATCCATCGAGAAGACATCGCCCTTGAGCAGGAATTCGTGATCTTCCTCGAGACTTTGCAGAGCTTCGCGCAAGGATCCGCACACGGTCGGCACTTCGGCAAGCTCGGCTGGCGGCAGATCATACAGGTTCTTGTCCATCGCCTCGCCCGGGTGGATCTTGTTCTCGATCCCATCAAGACCCGCCATCAGCAGCGCTGAAAAGGCAAGGTACGGGTTGGCGAGAGCGTCCGGGAAGCGGAACTCCACGCGCTTGGCTTTTTCGCCCGCGCCATAAGGAATGCGGCAAGAG
>JBCBOW010000122.1:0-6004 GCA_039821045.1 Pseudomonadota bacterium | reverse complement strand
TGCAAAAACGCGCGCTTTTAACCCAGGAGAAGATCCTTGATGCGCTTGAGGCGCTGCTGGAGGCGCAAGAGTTTGAAGCGATCTCGATCGCTGATCTGGCGGCGCAAGCGCAAGTCGCGGTTGGCTCGGTTTACAGTTATTTCAAGGACAAGGAGGCGCTTTTGCCAGCGCTGCTCGATCGCCAACTGGAGCGTGTCGAAGAGCGGCTGCGCGAGTTTCGCGAACGCGGCACTGTCGATGGATGGCCCACAGATCAGGCCGCCATACCCTCGCTCTATGACGCGATCGAGCATTCGGTTGCCGGAGCGCTGAAGCAGATTGATGCAACCTTGGGCGTGCGCCGCGCTTTGCTGACCTATCGTCGGCTCAATCCCAGTCTCGAGGTCCCTTTAGCGAAAACGCAAGCCGAAGAAGCGCTCAAAGCCATGGTGGCGCAGCTCGAACTATATCGTGACGAAATTCCCCATGCCGACATCCAAGAAGCGGCCAAGATGGTGAACTACTTCGTCAACATCGTCTTTCTCGATCGCATCGTCTTCATCAATTCGCCCGTGCAAGACAGCATCAGACCGAGCGATGATATGCTGATCGAGACCTACTCACAAATGATCTACCGCTATCTGACGCAGAGCTGATCTGCGCTCCAGAGGCCCAAGCGCAATCATGCGCGGCGAATGGGCGTCACCAGCCGTTTTTGCCCTTAGACACAGCCGCATACCTCTCCTAAACAACGCACAAAGGAGAGGACAGTCATGACGAGTTACACCCAGATCGAGGTCGAAAAAGCAGAAGGCATCGCCACGATCACGCTCAATCGCCCGGACAAGATGAACGCCTATACGCGCACGATGGGCGCGGAAATCATCGCTGCGATGGATGATATTGACGCTGATGACAGCGTGCGCGCGGTGATCTTTACCGGCGCTGGTGAAAGGGCATTTTGCGCCGGCGCTGATCTGACGCCTGAGGGGGGAGGGCACGTCTTTTCAGATCCCACTCAAGTCGATGATCTCTCTGATGAGCGCGTGCGCGATGGCGGCGGGCTTCTCACCTTGCGCTTGTTTGAGAGCAAGAAACCGCTGATCTCAGCCTGCAACGGCGTCGCAGTGGGCGTGGGGGCAACGATGCAATTGGCGATGGACATTCGCCTGGCGAGCGAGACGGCGCGCTATGGCTTTGTCTTTGCTCGCCGGGGCATTGTACCCGAAGCAGCCTCCGCCTGGTTCCTGCCGCGGCTGGTGGGCATCTCCAAAGCGCTGGAATGGTGCTATTCGGGCCGCGTCTTCGATGCTGCCGAAGCGCATTCGGGCGGGCTCGTGCGTTCGGTCCATGCGCCCGGTGTGCTGATGAGCGAAGCGCGCGAGATCGCCCGCGAGATCGCTCAGAACACCAGCGCTGTGTCGGTCGCGATGACGCGCGCGATGATGTGGCGATTGATGAGTGCGGATCACCCGATGGAAGCGCACAAGATCGATTCCCGCGCAATCTATCGCCTTTCGCGCGGAGCGGATGCGCAGGAAGGGATCGCAAGCTTCCTTGAAAAGCGCGCGCCTCAATATCCGGGCAAAGTGAGCGAAGACATGCCCGATTTCTACCCCTGGTGGGAAGCGCGCGCTTACGAGTGACGCGCGGCTTGTTTGGCGGCGCGCTGCGAGAGAGTTGCAGTCCAACTGGTTTCATGAGAAACGATTATCGCATGAGCAGGGGCACTGACTTAGAGGCCGGCCAACTCGCCGAATTCCTTCCTTATCAGCTCTCGATCGCGTCCAACGCGGTGAGCGGGTTGATCGCGGAGCGCTACCGCGCGCGGTTCGGGCTGAAGATCGCGGAGTGGCGTGTGATGGCGGTGTTGGGCGATCGCAGCAATGCGGGAGCGCGAGCGCTGGCGCAGCGCGATCTTGCTGAAGCGACTCTGATGGACAAGGTGGCGGTCAACCGCGCGTGCAAAGTGCTCGAAGATCGCGGGCTCATCACGCGCGCGCCTAATGAGGATGACGGCCGCTCGCATCTCATGGTGCTGACGCGCGAAGGCCGCGCGATCCACGAAGAGGTGATGCCGCTGGCGCGCGCGACCGAGCGCGAATTGTTTGCAGGCTTCACTCAAAGCGAGCAGGCCGATCTTCGCGCTATGCTGGAGAAGCTGCGCGAAATCGCCGGAGAGTTGACTGAAGGCGCGCTTTAGGCGCCCTCAGCCCTATCTGTTCTCGCTTAGCTCTCGATCAGCGCGTCGTTGATCGAGCAGGCCGCCGGGCCAAGAATGACGATAAACAGCACCGGCAGAATGAACAGGATCAGCGGCACGGTCATGATTGCGGGCAAGCGCGCTGCTTTCTCTTCGGCGCGCATCATGCGCTCGTTACGGAATTCCGCCGAAAGCACCCGCAGCGAACTTGCCAGCGGCGTACCGTAGCGTTCGGTCTGGATCATCGTCGTCACAACGCCTTTCACCGCTTCAAGATCAACCCGGTAGGCAAGGTTGTTGAAGGCAAGCCGACGCTCATTGAGGAACGAAAGCTCAATTGCGGTGAGCGCGAATTCATCACCAAGCTCGGGATACGCGCGGCCCAGTTCCTTGGCGACCCGGTTGAAGGAAGCATCAACGGTAAGACCCGCTTCGGCGCAGATGACGAGCAAGTCGAGCGCATCGGGCAAACCCTTCTGGATTTCCTTGGTGCGCTTGGCTGACTTGTTCGAAAGATACAGCTCAGGGCCCTTGTATCCGACAAACAGCATCGCGCTCACTGCGGCAAGCCGTGTCATGGGGCCCCAATCGGGGAAGTACTCGATCACATAGATGACCAGGACACCCAGAAGCCCCAGAACAATCGGACCGATCGCGCGCAAACCGATAATGTAAACCGCGAGTTCTTTGTTGCGATAGCCGGCGTGCGCGAGCTTTTGCTGGACATCTTCAAGCTGGCTCTGCTGGAGTACGTTGAGCTTGCCAAGTTGGTCTTTGACCTTGTCCGTCCCCTCAGATTTGCGCGAGAGGCTGGCGCGTTTCTTGGAGGACGAGGTGACAATCCCTGCCTTGAGCTCTTCGCGCCGCGCATTGAGCGATTTGACGCGCTTGGCCATCGGGTCCTTGATCGTGACAGCGGCATAGATCGCCATCAGCGTCGCCAGAGCGGCAACGGCGGCGAGCAGCGTGCCGACAACGACGACGTCAAAGCCGAGAAGGGTTGGGCCAGCAGGTTGGTCGATGATCATGCGTCTTGGTCCACCCGTCAGATTTCGAAGCTGACCATCTTGGCCATGATGAAGACGCCGATGCCCATCCACACAAGACCGCCAAGCCCGGTGACGATCAGCCGGTCATCGGTAAAAAAGCCACCGATGTAATCGGGGTTGATCCAGTAGATCAGGCCAAAGACGATGAAGGGCAGCGAGCCAACGATGTAGGCTGAAGCCTTTGATTCCGAACTCATCGCTTTGATTTTGAGCTTCATCTGGGCGCGTTTGCGCAGCACGTCAGCAAGGTTTGAAAGCGTCTCGGCAAGGTTACCACCCGTCTCGCGCTGGATTGCGAGCGTGATGCAGAAGAAGTTGAACTCAGGAATGCCCAATCGATCAGCGGTTTCCTGAAGCGAATCTTCCATTGTCTTGCCGATCTTGATGCGCTCAACGATGCCCTTGAACTCGATACCGACAGGGCCGGGGACTTCTTCTGCAACCACAGACAAAGTCTCGGTTACCGGAAGGCCTGAACGTAGGCCGCGCACCAAAAGCTCGATGCCGTCAGGAAATTTGGTGTTGAACTGGTTGGTGCGCCCGCCGATCAGAAAGCCGACCACAAGGTGTGGGATGCCAGCGCCCATCAGAAGGCCGATGCCCGCAGAAAGCAGCAGCGCGCCGGTCTGGAGATACATCAAAACGGCCACCGCAATGGCAAGGCCGACCGAGGCATAGACGTATTGCGAAACCGTCCAGGATTTGCCTGTGCGATCGAGCCGCATTTCAAGCGCTTCGATCCGCGATCCTGAGCCCGCTGTCTTGAAGGTCTTGGGTCTGCGCGCGGCGATCGCCTTTTTGAACTGCGATTCCACCTTGGCATCGGTGCTGTCAGAGTGGCGAAAGCGCAGCGCTTGCATGCGCCGCTTTTGCGCCTTCGCAACGCCCGAATTCGCAACGATCAGGTAGATGCCGACGATCAGGCCGAAAACTGCCACCGTAATGCCCAGAGTCTGGATGAGGTCCATATTCCGTTCTGCCTCGCTCGTCGCCTATGCCCGCGCGTGCCAAACACCTTCCCGATCAGAAAGGCGCTTGGCCGCTTACTCGGCGGGTTCGCTTTCCTTGTCTTTCTTGGCCAACAGCGATTTGAGATCGAAACCGCCCAAGAGCGACTTCTTCTCCTCGCTGATGCTATCAAGATCTTCTTCGCTCGCGCCCATCACGCGCTCTGCAACCTGTTTGATCGCAGCGCTCGCTTTGCTGGAGCGGTTTGCGTCAACAAAGACCTGGCCCAGCTTGGCCGCATTTGCGGCGGCTTTCGCATCATAAGGCACTGAAAAATCGATGCGACGCTCGATTGAGGCCTCAAAGTCCGATTTGCTGATCTCGGCAACGCTTGGCTGAACCTTGTTGGCCACGATCATCGGGTGCGCGTGCGGGGCGTTGGCTTTAAGCCAGGAAAGAATACGGATCGTGTCGCGCGCAGAAGCCAGGGTCAGTTCGCAAACGAGCAGGACCAGGTTCACATCAGCCAGCAATTGCGGGAAATTGATGAGCATGTTGCGCGGCATATCGATGACCGTCATTTCAAATGCCTGACGGAACTCTTCCTCAAGCTGCACAAAGGCCGAGCCATCCGTCATCAAGGGCTGATTGATCGGCGCTTCGGCTGACAGGATCGAGAGATTGTCGTTCGCGCGGATCATGGCGCGTTCGATAAACAACCCGTCGATACGGCTGGGGTTATCGATCGCATCCGTCAGCCCGCGGCCCGGCTCCAGATCAAGCGCCAGCGCACCGGTGCCGAAGTGGACATCGAGATCAAGCAGCGCGGTTGGCGAATTGTGTTGTTCGCTGAACAGCCAGGACAGCGAGGTCGCAATCATCGAGGCGCCCGATCCGCCCCGCGTGCCGACGACAGCGGTGGAGATGTGGCGCTTTACCGAGCCATCATCGCCGCCCTTGGGCGAGGTGAAGACCGCCAGCGCCTGATTGAGCGAATCGTGCACTTGCTGCGCTGAAAGCGGCTTCAGCAGATAATCGTGAATACCGCTTGCGAGCAGATCACGATAAAGGCGCACGTCGTTGACCTGGCCGATGGCGATCACCACAGTGCCCGGCTCGCAAACCTCAGCAAGCGCGTTGATATCGTTGAGCGGGTCGCCGCTTTCAGACAGGTCAACCATCAGGATCGCGGGCGATGCGCTGACAGAAAGCGATTGGATCGCGTTGCGCAGGCCGCCCTTGTTGCACTTTTCAGGCTGCCAGCCCATTTCGATAACGACCGGGCGCAGCACATCGAGCGCGCTGTCATCACAGATATACGCGGCAAACGGATCGCGATTGCCAGGAAGGCCGGATTTCCAGGGAGCGTTCATCGATCAGTTTCCTCCACCTTGGGCGGTGCCGCCAGAATTCCGATAGGCATTGATCGCGTTGTTCGCCGGGCCGATCAGCGAACCAGCGTCGCCCTTTTGCCCTTCGAGCAGATCTTCGGGATTTGCGATCATCGCTGCCAGATTGCCGTTGACCGAGCAGCCGTAATTGGGGCTGGTGGCGTTGAGCAGATTAAGATCAGACTGTTTCGACCAATCCGGGCAACCCGGAACCGAGGCTTTGGAGCGGGTGATAACGACGCGCGCCGTTCCCGGCTGCAAGAAGCCTTGCGTGGTCGGCGCGGTTTCGCTGATGAGCAGCCCATAGCGCCCCGCCAGATCGTTCACCGCGTTAGCAACAGCGGGGTTAGCGCTCGGATCATCGACCGAGACCCGATCACCATAGCCGAGGTCCATCGCATCGAACAAGCGCGGCTCAACGGTTGGTTCGATGC
>JBCBOW010000121.1:0-6026 GCA_039821045.1 Pseudomonadota bacterium | reverse complement strand
CGAAATCAACCAGAACTGGCGCAGTCTTTTGAGCGACGACAACACCCCTGAGACCCCGCAAAACCCGCAAGAGCCAGCGGGCGCACCCAGCGAATACGAGCGCATCGACATCGTCGATGAGATGAAGACAAGTTACCTCGATTACGCGATGAGCGTGATCGTAAGCCGGGCGCTGCCTGATGTGCGCGATGGCTTGAAACCGGTGCATCGGCGCATTTTGTACGCGAGCCAGGAAGGGGGCTTTGTCGCTGGACGCCCCTATCGCAAGAGCGCCAAGATCGTCGGCGATGTCATGGGCAATTATCACCCGCATGGCGATGCTGCGATCTATGATGCGCTCGCGCGGATGACGCAGGATTGGTCGATGCGCGTGCCACTGGTGGATGGCCAGGGGAACTTCGGTTCGATGGACCCGGACCCGCCCGCCTCGATGCGCTACACCGAAGCGCGTCTGGCGCGGGTGGCGAACACGCTGCTTGATGATCTCGACAAAGACACGGTCGATTTCGCTGAAAACTACGACGGTTCGCGCGAAGAGCCGCAAGTTCTGCCCGCGCGCTTCCCTAATCTGCTGGTTAATGGCGCCGGCGGTATCGCTGTGGGCATGGCGACCAATGTCCCGCCGCACAATCTGGGCGAAGTGATCGATGGCTGCCTCGCGTTTATCGAGAACCCGGCGATCACCTCAGAAGAGCTGATCGAATTCATCCCCGGTCCTGATTTTCCCACCGCCCCGTTGATCCTGGGCGCAAGCGGCAGCCGCGCGGCTTACACAACCGGGCGCGGCTCCATCATGATGCGCGCGCGCCACGAAATCGAGGAAGGCCGAGGCGATAAGCGCTCCATCGTGCTCACCTCAATTCCCTATCAGGTCGGCAAATCGGGCCTCGTTGAAAAGATCGCGGAGGCGGCCAAGGACAAACGGATCGAGGGCATCTCTGACATCCGCGATGAAAGCTCGCGCGAAGGCGTGCGGGTGGTGATCGACCTGAAGCGCGATGCCTCACCCGATGTCGTGCTCAATCAGATGTGGCGCTACACGCCGGCGCAATCGAGCTTCCCGGCTAATATGCTCGCGATCCGCGGCGGGCGGCCTGAAACGCTCACCCTGCGCGAGATCATCAAGAGCTTTATCGGTTTCCGCGAAGAGGTCATCACGCGGCGCACCAAATTCGAGCTCAACAAAGCGCGCGAACGGGCGCACCTGTTGCTCGGCCTCGTTGTTGCGGTCTCAAACCTTGATGAAGTCGTCGCCATGATCCGGGGCGCAGCCAACCCGGCTGAAGCGCGCGCCAAGCTGCTCGCAAGAGAGTGGCCGATTGGCGATATCGCGCAATTCATCAAGTTGGTCGAAGCGATCGAACCGAGCGCTGATGAAGCGGGCGGGACATACAAGCTTTCCGAGCGCCAGGTAAAAGCCATCCTCGATCTGCGGCTTCACCGTCTCACAGCGCTCGGCCGCGATGAAATCGGCGATGAGCTCAAGGAGCTTGCGGAGCAGATCGAAGAACTGCTCTCGATCCTTGCCGATCGCGTGAAGCTCTATGCTGTGATGCGCGAAGAGCTTGAAGAGGTGCGCGCAACCTACGCCACGCCGCGCGTTTCCGAAATCGCGCCGGCTTGGGATGGCCTTGAAGATGAGGACCTGATCGAGCGCGAGGACATGGTCGTCACCGTTACCCATGGCGGCTATATCAAGCGCACTCCGCTCGATACCTTCCGTGCGCAAGGACGCGGCGGTAAGGGTCGCGCAGGGATGGCGACCAAGGAGGAAGACGCGGTCACCGAGCTGTTCGTCACCTCGACGCACAATCCGGTGCTGTTCTTCACCAATACGGGCCGCGTCTACCGCCTCAAGGTCTGGAAATTGCCCGAAGGCGGGCCGCAGACGCGCGGTCGCCCGATGGTCAACCTCCTGCCACTGGGCGAAGACGAAGCGGTCACCAATGTGCTGCCTTTGCCCGAAGACGAAGCAGAATGGTCACGGCTCAACATCGTCTTTGCAACGCGCCAGGGGATGGTGCGGCGCAATTCGATGGATGCTTTCACCAATGTACCGTCCAACGGCAAATACGCGATGGGCTTTATTGAAGGCTCAGGCGACAGGCTTGTCGGCGTGACACTGCTCGATGAAAGCCAAGAGATCTTCCTCGCTTCGACCACCGGCAAAGCGATCCGCTTTGCGGCAACCAATGTGAGCGAGACCAAGAGCCGCACCGGCATCGGTGTCCAAGGCATGGGCCCCAAGGGCGAGATCAAGGTCGTCAGCCTCGCGGTCCTCAACACGACCGGCACTTCGCTGGAGGAGCGCGAAAAGTACCTGCGCGCTGCCCCCTGGAAGAACAATAGCGCCGAGCCTGAACTTTCCGCTGAGCGCATGGCTGAGATGGAGGAGAAAGAGCAATACATCCTCACCATCTGCACCCGCGGCTATGGCAAGATCAGCTCCGCCTTCGAATATCGCACCACCGGGCGCGGTGGCAAAGGCGTGGTCAATATCGGTGCGCCCGAAAGCGATCCAGAGCGCAACGGCCCGGTCGCTGCGAGCTTCCCGGTGACGCATGGCGATCAGATCATGCTGGTGACCGATCAGGGCAAACTCATCCGCCTTGGTATCGACTTCCGCCATCTGATCGAGAATGGGTTTGAGGAAAACTTGGGCCTTTCGATCATCGGGCGCGGGTCAGCGGGCGTGCGGTTGTTCAACGTTGCGGATGATGAGCAAATCGTGAGCGTTGCGCGGATAGAAGAGACGGAAGCGCCTGATGCTGACGGCGACGCTGCTGGTGACGCTGATGATGCTGCGGGCGGCGAGAACCCAGCGCCGGAGAGCTCGGACTAAACCGCCGGCGCAGCGCCCCGCCCCGCTTCAAACCGCAAAGACTGTACAACGCCAGTGGCGATCATGAGCTGCCCAGCGTAATAAGTCGGCCAGACCAGGGCATCCGCGATCGGGCCGGGGTCAAATGGGCCGTTGCGCGCAAAGAGTAGCCAATCGCTCAGGATAAAAAGCATGGCGCCCGCGGCCACGCGGTGGCGCGGATAGGCGCTGAGCCACGCCGTCGCCGCCATAGCGCCAAGCGCGACCGAATAGATCGCCAGCAGCTCGTTCTCGCTCACCTGATAAGAGACAAGCGGCGTGATGATCACAAAGGCGGCGGCAATGCCAAGATCCCAAACCGCGATGGGGCCGCGCCAGTGCCTTACATAGAGCACGCAAGCGACAAGGTGCGAGGCGAAGAACACGACACCGCCCACGCGAAAATTGATCTCCAGCACCATGTCTGCCGCTGAAGCGAGCGCCAGCATCAACACCAGCAAGGCGCCATCAAGCCCGCGCGTGCGCCGCATCGCATAGATGGCCAGGAACCCAACCCCAGCGCCTTTAAGCAGGATCAGCCAAAGCCCGCCCAGCGGATTGTTCCACACAAAGTAATAGATGATCGCCGCACACAGGCTTGCAAACAGCCATGGGCGATGTTCGATCAATGCTCCGTGCGCCATTGCCCTCCCCTTTGCCTCATATCCTGCAAGCTTACCCTTGCAGCGCCGCTAACACGCAATTACTTCTCGCGCCATAATGACACATGAGGTTCACATCATCGGCGGCGGGCTCGGCGGCTCGGAAGCGGCTTGGCAACTGGCTGAGAAGGGCGTGCGCGTGCGCTTGTCTGAGATGCGCGGTGCTCCTGCGGATGCTGGCGGCGAGATGACCCCAGCGCATCAGACGGACGGTCTGGCAGAGCTCGTGTGCTCCAACTCATTCCGCTCTGATGATGACACCAAGAATGCGGTCGGCTTGTTGCATCATGAGATGCGCGCGCTCGGCAGCATCGTGATGCGCGCGGGCGAAGTTGCGCGGGTGCCAGCGGGCAGCGCGATGGCGGTCGATCGCGATGTCTTCAGCGCGGAGGTGGAAAAGGCGCTGAGCGAGCACCCCAATATCGAAATCGTGCGCGAGCGTGTCGATGCCCTTCCTCAAAGCGGCCTCACCATCGTGGCGACCGGCCCGCTCACCGCGGCAAGCCTCGCAAACAGCATTGTGCAAGCGACGGGCGAAGAGCGCTTGGCCTTTTTCGACGCGATCGCGCCGATCGTGCATCGCGACAGCATCGACATGTCCAAATGCTGGATTCAGTCGCGCTGGAACAAGACCACCGAGGCCTCCAATGAAGACGGCGATTACATCAATTGCCCGATGACCAAGGAGCAATATCTCGCCTTTCACAAAGGGCTGATCGACGGCGAAAAGGGCGAGTTCAAGGACTGGGAAAAGGACACGCCCTATTTCGATGGCTGCATGCCGATCGAGGTGATGGCTGAGCGCGGCGTTGAAACCCTGCGCTATGGGCCGATGAAGGGCGTGGGGCTCGACAATCCATACGACACGACAGAGGAACACCCGCAGGGACGGTGGCCTTACGCCGTGGTGCAGCTGCGCCAGGATAACAAGCTGGGGACGCTGTGGAACATGGTCGGCTTCCAGACAAAGCTCAAATACGGCGCGCAGGTGGAGCTCTTCCGCACGATTCCAGGCCTTGAGGACGCCGAATTTGCACGGCTCGGCGGCTTGCATCGCAACACCTTCCTCAATTCGCCTGAAGTGCTCGACCGGCAATTGCGGCTTAAGGCTGCGCCGCATATCCGCTTTGCAGGTCAGGTCACCGGGTGTGAGGGCTATGTCGAGAGCGCGGCCATCGGAATGGTCGCGGGGCTTATGGCTGCTGCTGAGCTTCGCCAGCGCGATTGGCAGCCGCTGCCGGCATCAACCGCGCTGGGTGCGTTGCTCAGCCACATAACGGGGGATGCGGATGCGGCAACCTTTCAGCCCATGAATGTCAATTTTGGCCTCTTCCCCCCGCTCCACGAGGTCAAGAAAAAGCAGCGCAAAGAAGCCTACACCTCGCGCGCGAAGGCAGACCTTGCACAATGGATCGAAGCGCAGCGCGAGCCAGTGCCGGCATAATCAACAATTGCACGCAGGCCGTTTGCGCTTGGAGGGTTTGGGCGCGGTCGTCGCAAACTCGGCCGGGGTCAAGCGACTGTCGCCGTTAGCATCCGCCCCTTCAAACCGAGTGGCTGTCGTCACCGCCCACTCCTCGAAAGTGAGCAAATTGTTGCCGTCCTTGTCGAGCTTGCGGAACGCGTCTGACCGTGTGGAAAGCATTTCGTTCCGGGTGATGATGCGGTCGCGGTTGCGATCATAACGGAAGAAGCGCTTTTCTTCGCGAGTCAACTCGCTTGCTTCAGGCGGCGCTGGACCAACGAGATCGCCGGGATCCACTTCGGGAAGCTCTTCGGGCGGAGGCGCTGTTTCTTCAGGTTCAGGCGGAGGCGGAGCGGTCTCCTCAACCTGCGCGCGGCCCTGCCACCAAAAGACGCCCACACCTGCAAGGACTAGCCCTAAGAAAACACCCAGAATGGTCTGACGCATAGCCAAACACCCCTCCCAATCCGTATCGCTTTAAAAGATAGCGGGTTTCAGCGCCCGAACAAGCCAGCGCGCAAGGCTGTGAGCGAAGCGCCGCGCCCTTGCATCAAAGGTTTGCCGCCACGCTTTAGCGCGCGGCGTCCCAATGCGCCGAGGACGGCAAGCCCGCGCAGCGGTGCATCGAGGGATTTTGGAGCGGGCAGATCACGCGCCAGCTCAAGCAACGTTGCCCGCTCTGCATCTTTTGCGAAATGCGCAGCGGCATCAGCGATCGCCCAAGCCGTTGCTGCATCTTGCACCGCTGATAGGTCACCAGACGCCCCGCTCAGCCTCGCAAAACCGGCAAACCCCGACGCGCGGCCTTGGACGAAACCGCGGGCGTCAGCGCGTGCAAGCGGAGGCTCGCCCAAGAGATACTCCCACCCATCAATCAGAGTGCCAAGAGCGCTCTCTTGCCCCGCCCAATGCGCGCCCAATGCATCGAGAACGGCATCGCCTTTGGGTCGGGCGGTAACCGGCTGACCGAGCGCCTCTCGCCACCAGGCAAGCCGCATCTGGCCAAGCATCGGCTCAGTGGTGCCCGCAACCAAGCGCG
>JBCBOW010000120.1:0-6047 GCA_039821045.1 Pseudomonadota bacterium | reverse complement strand
ATTGTACAGAAGCGACAGCATTAAGAACCGCGAAATTTGCGCCCAGTTCCGCACTACATATGCTAGAGATATCAAATGGTCGCAGCCGCGAGGAAACACTGATGAAGCTCGAATTTGCAGTATTGGCACTCTTTTGCTCAACCGAAGCGCTAGCCGCCGATCAGTTCGATCTGCTCTGCACCGGCACAGAAGTCATAACGACATTTGATGGTGAGGAACAAGGCGGGTATTCGAAACGCTATCGCATCGATTTGGTCGCATCACAATGGTGCGAGGACGAGTGTAAGCGACTGCACCCGATCAAAGCTGTGCAGCCGACCTCAATCACCTTGGACGAAAAAAGCCAGGACGGACCGAGCGAAAATTCAATATTGCTAGATGTCATCAATCGCCAAACCGGCGTCCACCGCGTTATTTCACAGGCAACTTACCCTGGCTTTCCGGCGCTTGGTGTATCAATCAAACGGACGGGAATGTGTGAGCCCGCTCCGTTCTCCGGCTTCCCCTCATTCGACACCAAATTCTAGCCCGGAAAACCTGCCCAGTTCCGCGCCGCATTATGCGCGCTGGATCACCCAAACAGTGCAAAAAGCCGTTATATTTCAATGAGTGCCCAGTTTGAGCCGCTTTCTGCGAACTGGGACACCCAATGTCCCAGTTCAAACGCTTCAAATCGACCGTTCAACGGCCATTTATAGAGCGCTTATTGGCCTTTAAACCGCAGTTTCCCGCGACTTAAAGGGTCTTAAGCGACTTTGAGCGACCGGCCCGATTAAGTCGCTTATCGCGCCAGTTCCAATGTCAATTTGGACATTCACTCTAGACACAGCTCACAGCGCCCAATCCCAGACGCCAATGTCGAAACCCACGCAATTCCGCCACTCTGCGACCGCGAGAACCCGGACAATCCCGGATAATCCCGCCTAACCGCCCTCTAGAACCTCTTGTCCACTAACAGTAGGCCTTAAGCCCGATCCGCCGCCGCGCCAGCGGATTTGTGCAGGGCGAGAGTTCATTATGGGGGCGAGGGGGCAACAACATAGCGCCGAGCTTCGCACCGGAACTGTGATGTAGGAAAGGCCTAATCCGCCTTGCGCCGCTCCAGCACCGCTTCGAGCACCATCTCAAACGCTTCATCGCGATCAAAGCTGGTTGTATCGATGATCATCGCATCCGGTGCAGCCTTGAGCGGTGCATCTTTGCGATTGATGTCACGCGCATCGCGCTGGACGATGTCCCTTTCGATCTCTGACAGCGGCAATTCGTCTTCGCGATTGAGATGATCGTGGGTCATCTCAAGCCACCGCCTTCGCGCACGAGCCTGAACGCTGGCTGTGATGAACAGTTTCACATCCGCCTCAGGCACGATCACAGTGCCGATATCGCGCCCATCGAGCACCGCGCCGCCCGGCTGTTGCGCGAATGTGCGCTGGCGTTCGTAGAGTGCGCGGCGCACCTGCGGGTGGACGGAGACGCGGCTTGCAAGCGAGCCTGTCTCCTCCGTGCGCAGGGCTGTGTCTTCAAGCAGCTGATCATCAAAATCGCAGGCCGCAAGGGCATCATCAGGGTTATCCGGATCGCCCTCATTAAGCGCCACCTGCCAGCCAACCGCGCGATACAACAACCCGGTATCGAGATAAGGCACGCCGAAATGCTCTGCAAGGCGCCGTGCGATTGTTCCTTTGCCCGAAGCAGTGGGGCCATCGACCGCGATAATCATGAGAATATGTCCTCGACCTTGCCCGGGGTTAGCTCGCGCGCTTCCTTGGCTTTCCAGCGGTGATGAAGCACCAGAAAGCCAACGCCAGCAACGCCCAGGTTAAAGCTGAATTCGAACAGGTCAAAGCTCCCACGGTTCCAGAAGAAGACCGACCCGGTGGCGCACAAAATCAGGATCACAGCGGCAAAGATTCGGCGCTTGATTCCTCTGGCGCTCATCGCACCCGCCCTGTGACCGATTGATCCTTGCGCCGCGCCCGCGCCGCTTTGACAAGGCCCGTGATGGCGATAGCCGCCCAAAAGCCCTCCAAAACCAGGCTTGGCCAATTGGTGTGCACGATCAGAGAGACTGTCAGCAGGGCTGCACCGGCGAGATTGGTGCCGTGCAAAATGTATGCATTGGGCGTGTCAGAATAGGTGAGATAGGCATAGGCCCCGATCACACATGCTGTGCCCAAAAGGCCGATGACGCTGTAAATGTCGAAGCTGGCGGTCATGTTCTCGCCTCTTTGAGCAAATCCATAAAGGTCGGAAAGCTCGTCGCGATAGGCGCTGTGTCATCGATGCTTACGCCCGCTTTGCTGGCGCATCCCGCCACCGCCATGCTCATCGCGATGCGGTGATCAAGATGGGTGGCGACATCGGCGCCTTCCGGCGTGCCGGGCAGGGGATCGCCGCTGCTGCCGTGAATTGTCAAACCGTCTGCAAACTCGGTGACATGCGCGCCTGCGAGCGTGAGCGCGCTAGCCATCGCTGCGAGCCGATCGCTCTCTTTGACGCGCAATTCTTCAAGCCCGGTCGTGCGCGTGGTGCCTTGAGCAGCGGACGCGGCGACGAAGAGCACCGGAAACTCGTCAATCATGCTGGGGGCAAGCGCGGGGTCGATATCAATGCCGTTCAGCGATGAGTGCCTGACGCGAAGATCTGCAACCGGCTCGCCGCCCACTTCGCGTGGGCTCATCTCCTCAATCGAGCCGCCCATATCGCGCAGGACTTGGATGAGCCCGGCGCGTGTGGGGTTAAGCCCGACATTCTCGATCACCACATCACTTCCCGGCACAAGCAGCGCCGCAACGATGAAGAAGGCGGCGGAGGACGGATCGCCTGGCACCGTGACATCGCAGGGGCTCAGGTCAACTTCGCCAGCAACGCTGATCACACGTGCACCGTCTTCTTCGCCGATCTCCAGCTCAACGCCAAAGCCGCGCAGCATGCGCTCGGTGTGATCGCGGGTTGCCACTGGTTCGATCACGCGGGTGATCCCGGGCGTGTTGAGCCCCGCCAGCAGCACCGCGCTTTTGACCTGCGCCGAGGCGACCGGCAGGCGGTAAGTGATCGGCACAGGCGGTGCAGCCCCGCGCAGCATGAGCGGCAATGTGCCGCCGCTAGAGGCTTCGAAGGAGGCGCCCATAAGGCTCAGCGGCTCGAACACACGGCCCATTGGCCGGCGCGAAAGACTTGCATCGCCCACAAAGGTCGCGCTGAAGCCATGGCTGGCGATAAGGCCCATCAAAAGCCGCGTCGAGGTGCCCGAATTGCCCATGTCGAGCGCGCCCGCGGGCTCAAGCAAGGAGCCCACCCCAGCGCCGCAAACGCGCCATCGGCCATCCTCGTCCCGATCAATCTGCGCGCCCATCGCGCGCATTGCGGCCGCCGTGGCAAGGACGTCTTCGCCTTCGAGCAACCCCTCGATCCGGCTTTCGCCCAGCGCGAGCCCTGCAAACATCAGCGCGCGGTGACTGATCGATTTGTCTCCTGGAACGCGCAAACGTCCTGTCAAAGCGCCGGAGGGATTGAAGCGATGGCTGGGCATAGGCAGCGGTCTTTGACAGCGCCTCTGGCTTCTGGCAAGGCGCGCCCACTTTGGAGCGAGCGCAGATGTTTGAGCCCCTTGAATTCGGGCACGCGCGCGCCCACACTTCTCAAGTTTTATCGCCGGAGACACAGGTTCACCGGCGTTTTTGTAAGGACTATTTCGAATGGCAAAGCCTGAATGGGGCACGAAACGCACTTGCCCCAATTGCGGAACACGATTCTACGATCTTGGCAATGAAGAGCCGGTGACCTGCATCGAATGCGGCAATGAGTGGTATCCTGAGCCGGTGCTCAAATCGAAGCAGCCGATCCCGTTTGAGCCGGTCGACAAGAAGAAGCCCGAGGCAGAGCCTGACAGCGATTTGGGCGGCGACGAGGATGATGATCTCAAGGACATCGAAAACATCGACGATGAAGAGGATTCGCCGGATAACGACGTTGATCTGGGCAGCGATGATGACCTCGGCGTCTCCAAAGGCAAGGGCGATGATGAGGACGACGACAGCTGATCGATCGAGCCCAATCCGCTTCGGCGGCAAAACTCAGCCCGCTTCGACGGCAAAACCCAGCCCGCTTTGGCGGCAAAGTGGGTTGATTTCCTGAAGTGATGGCCTTAAGCGGCGCGCTCCCTTGCGGGGAGGCGCCTTTGGGCTTATCTCTTGCGGGGTCAGATTTGACGGTTTGGGGCCTTAGCTCAGCTGGGAGAGCGCAACACTGGCAGTGTTGAGGTCAGCGGTTCGATCCCGCTAGGCTCCACCATCGAATGCAAATTCCAGGCGCCTCGTCACATATGAGGCTCCGCACGCTGGCCGACGAGTTTTCGTCCGCCGGCGTTTTTCGCGTTTACTTGGGGCTGCGTGTCTCAGGAAGGATTGAAGACGATGTTTGACAATTTGTCTGACCGCTTGGGCGGCGTCTTTGATCGCCTAAAGGGGCGCGGCGCGCTTAAAGAGCAGGACGTGCGCGATGCGATGCGCGAAGTGCGCGTGGCGTTGCTTGAAGCCGATGTTGCGCTGCCGGTTGCGCGCCGATTTATCGATGCGGTGACCGAAAAGGCCGTGGGCGCAGAAGTGCTCAAATCGGTCACGCCCGGCCAGCAAGTCGTCAAGATCGTCCACGATGAGCTTGTGCGCACGCTTGGCGGTGATCCGGAGGATGTGCATCAAGCGCATGCGGGGGAAGGGCTCAACCTTGATGCTAAGCCGCCGGTTGTCGTGATGATGGTGGGCCTGCAAGGCTCAGGTAAGACGACCACCACGGCCAAGCTCGGCAAGCTGATCCGCGAAAAGCACGGCAAGAAAGCCATGATGGCCTCGCTCGACGTCAACCGGCCCGCCGCGCAGGAACAGCTCAAGGTGCTGGGCGAGCAGGTTGATGTTGCGACCCTGCCGATTGTCGCAGGCCAACAACCGGTCGATATTGCGCGCCGGGCGATGGAGGCCTCGCGCTTGCAGAATTTTGACGTCCTGCTGCTCGATACGGCCGGTCGCCTGCATGTCGATGAAGCGCTGATGGCGGAGATGAAGGCGGTCTCCAGCGTCTCGGCGCCGAGCGAAGTGTTGCTGGTGGTGGACTCGCTCACAGGTCAGGATGCGGTCAACGTTGCGCAGAGTTTCTCTGGAGAGGTGCCCCTCACCGGCGTTGTGCTCACCCGGATGGATGGTGACGCACGCGGCGGCGCTGCGCTCTCGATGCGCGCTGTCACAGGCAAGCCGATCAAGTTTGCAGGGACCGGCGAGAAGCTTGATCAGATCGAACCCTTCCGCCCCGGCTCTGTCGCCGATCGGATCCTTGGCATGGGCGATGTCGTCAGCCTGGTCGAGAAAGCCGCGGCGACGATCAAGGAAGAAGAAGCCGAGCAACTCGCGCGCAATTTCGAAAAGGGCAAGTTCGACCTCAACGATCTGCGCATGCAACTAAAGCAGATGCAGAATATGGGCGGGCTGGGCATGCTCGCGGGCATGATGCCGGGCATGAAGAAGGCCAAGGCCGCGATGGCCGCCTCGAACATGGACGACAAAGTGCTGATCCATATGGACGCGATCATCGGCTCGATGACACCCAAGGAGCGCTCGAACCCGGCATTGATGAACGCCAAGCGCAAAAAGCGCGTGGCAGCGGGCAGCGGCACTGATGTGCAGACGGTCAACAAGCTGTTGAAGATGCATCAGGAAATGAGCCGCGCGATGAAGCAGATCAAGAAGATGGGCGGGCTTAAGGGCCTGGCATCGATGTTTGGAGGGGGCGGCATGCCGGGAATGCCTCCCGGCATGGGCGGCGGCCCCGGCGGTGCTGGCGGCCTACCCGGCCTTGGCGGGCCCGGAGGCATGGGAGGCGGCATGGGAGGCGGCGCTGGCGGTCTTCCTCCCGGGCTACCCGGCCTCGGCGGCCCAACGCGCAAGAAATAATCTCACGGAAACGATCACACAACTCAAAGACACTCTTTCGAAAAAGGACCTCAACTCATGGCAATTGCACTTCGTCTCTCGCGCGGTGGCGCGAAAAAGCGGCCG
>JBCBOW010000119.1:0-6074 GCA_039821045.1 Pseudomonadota bacterium | reverse complement strand
CCCTTGGCCACCGCTTGGCCTTATGCTGCTCGGGGGCTGGGACACGCCGGGTGTGGCTCGCCTGCTCCCTTGGATGGGGACCTATGCTCTATCTGGTCTGACACTCCTTCTCGCCGCGGGTCTCGCGGCAATGCTTCAAAGACGTTCTTTTGCGGCATGCGCTGTGGGCGTCGCAATGCTTACTCTGGTGATGTTGGTTCCCTCGCTGGCCAGCCGCGCCCCTTCAAGCGACGACGGTGTTCGCTATCGGCTGGTCCAACCGCTCATCAAACAGGATGAGATCAACGACGGCTCCAAATTTGAGGAGCAATTCCAGCGCCTCTCGCGCCTCTCGCAACCAGGGTTCGAAAGCCGGCGCATCGTTTTTTGGCCCGAAAGCGCGATCCCTGATTATCTCGAGGAAGGCTATCCGGAGCGCTACTACAGGCGCATGACTGCGGGCGGCGATCCCGCTTTCGCACGCGCGCGCATTGCTGACGTGATCGGTGAGCAGTCGGTCTTGCTAACAGGGGTCATCAATCTCGATATCGGCGTAGTTGATGGACGGCGCAAGGCGGTCAGCGCGCGCAATTCAGTTGTCGCATTGACCGGCGATCCCAGCCGGAAAGGTGCGATAACCCACACTTACGATAAAGCGCATTTGGTGCCCTATGGTGAGTATTTGCCGATCCGCGAATGGCTCGAACCGCTTGGATTTGCCCGCCTCGTCGCAGGCTCGATTGATTATCGGCAGGGGCCAGGCCCGCGCACTTTCGACCTTGGTGAGCACGGGCAAGTCGGGGTGCAGACCTGCTATGAGATCGTATTCTCAGGCCAAGTCGTCGATCCATCAAACCGCCCTGACTACATCTTCAATGCATCGATTGACGGATGGTTCGGCAGTTGGGGGCCACCACAGCATCTCGCGCAGGCGAGAATGCGAGCGATCGAGGAAGGTCTGCCGGTCTTGCGTTCGACCACAACAGGCATCAGCGCTGTGATCGATGCGCGCGGTGTTGTGCTTCAAAGCATCGCCATGAATGAGGCGGGGGCGCTCACCGGGTTGATCCCTGCTGCTGCGAACCCCACGCTCTTCGCCAAGCTAGGTAACGCGCTTCCACTCATATGGGCGGCGGTGTTGATAATGCTGGGACTTGGCGTGCCGAGATTGCTTGCGCTGCAGGCTCGCCGCGGTTAGGGCGCCAGCTCACATAAAGGTTTCCTTATATCCCTTTAAGGAAGCCGTAAGTGCTCAACACGTGCCATCGGGAGGCCCTTAAGGGACCATTATGCGCCAAAACTACCTATTCACCTCCGAGAGCGTTTCCGAAGGCCATCCCGATAAAGTTTCCGATCAGATCTCTGACGCCATTGTTGATTTGATGCTCTCGAAAGACCCTGAGGCAAGGGTTGCCTGTGAGACGATGACCACGACACAGCGTGTTGTTCTTTCAGGAGAAATCCGTTGCGAGCCGATGTATGATAAGGCCCGCGAAGACTGGCGCTACAACAATTACTGGGCTCCGGGCGCGCGCGATGAAATCGAAAGCGCGGTTCGGCGGACCGTAGCGGAAATCGGCTATGAGCAATCAGGTTTTCACTGGGAGACGCTGACGTTCGAGAACCATCTTCATGGCCAATCAAGCGAGATCGCCCAAGGCGTTGATGCGGGTGAAGAGGGTTCGAATAAGGACGAAGGCGCGGGCGACCAGGGCATCATGTTCGGCTTTGCTTGTGACGAAACGCCTGATCTCATGCCTGCAACGCTCGACTACAGCCACAAAATCCTCGAACAGCTTGCCGCTGACCGCAAATCAGGCGCCGCGCCTTTCCTCGAGCCTGATGCAAAGAGCCAGGTGACGCTGCGGTATGAGAGCGGCAAGCCGGTCGCGTGCACCGCCATCGTCGTTTCGACGCAGCATGCGCCAGGCTTTCATCAGGGAGACAAAGAGGCGGAGCTGAAAGCTTATGTGAAGAAGACGGTCGGCGGCATCCTTCCAACCGAGTTCATCACCGATGAAACGGTCTGGCACATCAATCCGACCGGCGCTTTTGAAATTGGCGGCCCGGATGGAGATGCGGGGCTGACCGGTCGCAAAATCATCGTCGACACTTATGGCGGCGCGTCACCACACGGTGGAGGTGCATTCAGCGGGAAAGACCCGACCAAGGTCGATCGCAGCGCTGCTTACATCACGCGGTACCTCGCCAAGAACGTTGTCGCAGCCGGGCTCGCGACACGGTGCACCATCCAGATTGCGTATGCGATCGGCGTGTCAGAGCCGTTGTCGCTCTATGTCGATACGCATGGCACATGTGGTGCAGGGATCGATGACGCGTCGATCGAAAAGGCTATCCTCAGCATTGGTAAGCTGGGCGGCCTTACACCCAGAGGCATCCGCATGCATCTCGGCCTCAACAAGCCGATCTATCGCAAGAGCGCCGCCTATGGCCACTTCGGCCGCACCGCTGACGGTGATTTCTTCCCATGGGAACGAACCGATCTGATCGACGATCTCAAGACCGCTCTCGATCTATAGTTTGGGCATAACGGGGCGGTGCCGGTAGATTGAGCAGCGATGCCAACCCTGCCATCCTCAGGCGCAGAGCGGATTGTTACGCTTGACGCCTTGCGCGGTTTCGCTGTGATCGGGATCGCGTGGATGAACGTCTACGTCTTCGCTCTGCCCTTGCAGGCCTATTACAATCCGGTCGTCTATGGCGGCGAGGGCGCGATGGATCGGCTTGTCTGGATTGTCAGCTTTGTTTTTATCGAAGACAAATTTCGGACATTGTTCGCGATGCTTTTCGGGGCCGGGTGCCTTATGCTGCATGAGCGGCATTCCGCTCATGAGGATGCAGGACGCTGGCGCCCACACTTTGCGCGCATGGCGGTGCTCTTTGTCATCGGACTTGCCCATGCCGTGCTTTTCGCGAGCAATGACGTGTTGCGCGCTTATGCCTTGGCCGGGATGGCTTTGCCGCTCGTTGCGGGCCTTTCATCGGGCGCGCTCTACGCCATCGCTGTGGGATGCGTGGCGGTGCACGTCGGCGCCGGCATGGTCGTCTTCGGTAGCGGCGTTATCGATTTCTATGCGTCGCGAATGAGCAGCGATGCGGTGCTCTTTGCCAACAGGAACTTCGGAGACGATCCCGCCGCGCTGCAATACGCGCTTGATCTTGGGCGCGAAGACCTCGGCGCAAGGATCGCTCGTCGAAGTGCCAATCTATCCGGGCAGCTCAGCGCGGTGGCGAGCTCATTGCCGATTAACTTTGCGGCCATGGCGCTGGGCATGGGTTTGTGGCGCGATCGTATGCTCGCGGGCGAATGGCGTACGTTTCGCCTGCAGCGTTTGGCGGCCATTTGCGCGGGCGTTGCCTTGCCCGGTCTTCTGGCGCTGAGTTGGTGGGTAAGCGATGCGGGTTTCCCCGGAGCTTTGATGGGGCCGGTGTCACTGGTCCTCTCAGCTCCCTTCGATATGCTCTTGGGGCTGGCTTATGCCTTCGTATTGATGGCTGTCCTCTCTTCGAGTGGGCTTGTGACACGCACATTGGCGGCTGCCGGTCGCCTATCCCTCACCAATTATGTGATGACGAGCGTGCTTTTTGCTTTCCTCTTTGCAAGCTGGGGGCTCGGCCTCTTCGGGCAATTCAGCCGAGCTCAGGCTTTCGCGATCAGCTTTGTGCCTATCGCGGCGATGCTGGCTTGGTCGCCGCTCTGGCTCAAGGTCTTTGGCCAGGGACCGTTGGAGCGAGTATGGCGTGGGGCTTCTCGCGCGCTATCATGATGGGTCACCGTCAGTTTGATCATGCTCCCCCAGGAGCGGTGAGGGATTGTCGAGCGCTAATTGTGCATCGGAAAAGACAAACGGCGAACGAACCCCTGACATGCCGCCGAGCTCCACCCGCATCCCGCGCGAGAGCACTTGCGGATCGGCGAAGACCTCGTCCAGATCATTGATGGGGCCTATCGGCACACCGGCTTCGTGGCATGCCTCGATTAGATCGGCTTTCAGCCACAGCGCGGTTGATTGGGCTAGACGTGGATCTAAGAGCGAGGCGTTTGTGACGCGATCGGCATTGGTTGCGAAGCGCGGGTCTTCAACCAAACTTTCGAGCTCTAGAACTGAGCAAAGCCTCGCAAACAAACGATCATTCGCCGGCGCGAGAATGACATGGCCATCCTTGACTGGGAAAACACCGTAAGGTGCGACCTGTGCGTGCGCGTTGCCCATGCGCGGGGGATTCTCGCCAGAATTGAAGAAGTAAGTGGCCTGATTGGACAAAAGGGCGATTGAGCAATCGAGAAGGCTCAAATCGACATGCTGCCCTGCGCCGGTGCGCGAGCGCTGCAAGAGCGCGGCTTGTATGCCGCTGGCCGCCCACACTCCGGTTGAGAGATCGGATATGGAGATACCCATTTTGACCGGCGTCCCATGCGGCTCGCCGGTTAATGACATGAAGCCGCTCATCCCCTGAATGACGAAGTCGTAGCCTGCTTCATGCGCGCGCGGACCAGTCTGGCCAAAACCTGTGATCGAGCAATAGACAAGGCGAGGATTGTCCGCAGAGAGCGAGGTATAATCGAGGCCAAATTTGCTAAGACCGCCCGTCTTGAAGTTCTCAATCAACACATCGGCTTCTAGGGCAAGAGCGCGAACGCGGCTCAAATCACGCGCATCCTTGAAGTTGGCGATGATCGATCGCTTGCCCCGATTGCATGCATGATAGTAGGCCGCTTCACGATGCACCGTACCATCCGGAGCCTCGCGCTCTACCCACGGCGGACCCCAAGCGCGGGTTCCATCTCCTTCGGGGCTTTCGACCTTGATCACATCTGCGCCGAGATCCGCGAGGATTTGTCCTGCGAACGGCCCAGCCAATACCCTCGCAAGTTCAAGAACCTTAAGCCCTGCGAGCGGCGCTTTTGAATTGCGAGGAGATGAAAGCCACTGTGCCATGGCGCCCAGCCTATAGCGGCTTTGCCACCATGAGCCACAGCACGATCACCAAAGGGATTGTGCTGGTAAGGCCCCATGTGATCCAGCGGCGCGAAAGCCGTCTGTATTCCTGGGTTACACCGTCTTGCGAGGTGAATGCATTGGCCAAGCGGGCCTGACGGATTTGTATCGGGACGAGGATGAAGAGCCAGATCATTCCGGCGACCACAAACCAAATCTGGCTCCATAGTAGCCATGCCGGTTCATGCATCGAATAGCCCATCACGAAAAGTGAGCCATAGCCCCCTGCCATGGTAAGAATGATGCCCGGAATTGTGAGCCCAAAATCCGTTCCCGTGACTAGGCGCTGACCAAACTGAACGATGCGCCAATCGCCGTTGCGATCAGCAAACACTTTCCAAACAGCGGTTACGGTGATGTTTCCTGCAAGCAGGATGATCCCCAAATAATGGAGGAATTTGAAGAAGTACAACGATCCCATCGCCCGCAATGGTATCGCGCCGTCCTGACTGTGTCCATTCAAGATGACAGGCTAGCTGGCTGCGCCCCTTGACGAGCTGAGCTCTGGCCAAGCCAGCCAAAGCCCGAGGGCATGCACCATGCCATAGACCAATACGATCGCTGATGACCAATAGTCGAAGGCGCCCTCAGGGTAAGGCACATAGAGAAACGCTGGGATGATCAACAAGCCGCGCAGCAGATACACACTCGTGATGGCGATCAGCGCGAACCTCAAGAGCGGGAGCCGTGCAATCAGTCCTGCTCCTGACAAGGCAAGTGCGGCCCAGATCGCGAGCACACTGGCAATGCCTGTTGTGACGATTGCTGGCATAGCGGAGCCGCGCGCTGCCGCCTGCGCGTAACTCTCCGGCGCGCCAAAAAAGCGATACCAATCGGGCCCGCCAGCAATCACACCGACATGCATCAGCGCCGCAGCGAATGACAAAGCAGCACCAATTGTGAGCCAGACAGATCCCGGATTGCGTGAGACCCGCGGCATGGCTGCTATGCTGTTTCCAACGCGACTTCATATCGCGCGGTAGTCTGAGCGGCGACTTCATCAGCGGTAACACCAGGAGCCAGCTCAATCAGTCGAAACGGCGATGTTTTGTCCGGACGGTGAAACACGCCGAG
>JBCBOW010000118.1:0-6086 GCA_039821045.1 Pseudomonadota bacterium | reverse complement strand
GGAAGCAGAGATGGCAAAGTGAAGGCAATTTGGAGGCTGATGGGAGGTACATGGGGTTTCGCGCTTGGCGCGGTGCTTTTGCTCCTTGCCTCCCCTCTGCTCGCGCCTCAATTGCTGGCCTTTCCGCACAAGGCCCAAACCGAGCTTGGCCCGGTCTGGTCCGAGGACAAGCTTGATCCTGCCATGCTTAAGCGCGCAGTCGAAAAGGCGCGCAAACGCTTAAACACCAGCCCTCTTGCTCAGACAGCCGAGACGCGGGACATTTTCGTCACCAATGGTGGCTGGCGTTGGACCTACCTTGCCAACACCGTGAGCGATGCCTTCGCCCTCACACGGCCCTTAAACGACGCGATAATCATCAATCGCACCGATCCATCAAGCGGCATTGTGCGCAATGGCGACAGCGTTGCAGGCCAGCGCACGCTCGCTGATCTGATCGCGCACGAATTCACACACGGTATGATCGATCGGCGTTATGGCACGCTGCGCGCGCGGTTTTTCCCAACATGGAAAGTGGAGGGATATTGCGATCATGTCGCTGGCACCAGTTCGTTAAGAGCTAGGGAAGCCGCACAGCTTGAGCGCGAGGGCCGCGATCACCCCGCCCTGATATACTTTCATGCGCGGCGCCGTGTCGAAGCGATCCTTGCAGCTAACGGCGGTTCGCCCGACGCGCTGTTCTTGGAAGACTAAAACAACTGCAGAGTGGATGACTTCGTAGATACTTGCCGCTAACCCGGCCCGGTATGGCAGGCGAATTGACCATTTCCCCGATGATGTCGGACGCGCTGGTGATCCTGGGCTCCGCCGGGATCGTCATCCCAGTGTTTGCGCGCTTTCGGATTACACCGGTCATCGGCTTTATCCTCATCGGTATCGCGATCGGCCCGTATGGCTTGGGCAAGCTGGTCGAAGAAATCCCCTGGCTCGCTTACATAACGATTTCAGACCCCGAGCGATTAACGCCCTTCGCCGATTTCGGCATAATTCTGCTGCTGTTTGCGATCGGGCTCGAGCTTAGCTTCAACCGGTTATGGCAGCTAAGAAGATTGGTTTTTGGCTTGGGATCGCTCGAAATCCTGATCATCGGCGCTTGCAGCGCGGTTTTCCTTTACGCCTTCAACGGCATGGATCGCACTGGCGCGCTCGCGCTCGGGTTTGCCCTCGCCTTTTCCTCGACCGCGATCGTTCTGCCGATCTCTGGCACCCGCTCTCCGGTTGGCCGCGCGGCCCTTTCGATGCTTTTGTTCGAAGACATCATGATCGTGCCGATCATCTTCATCCTTGGTGCGCTAGCTCCGAATGCGCAAGCGGAGGGGATGAGCGGGCTCGTATCGACCCTTTGGCAAGGCGGTCTCGTGGTTGTCGCGCTCCTGATCCTTGGACGCTTTGCGCTGCCGCGCCTCTTCAGTCAGGCCGCGCGAACTAAGAGTCCTGAGCTGTTTTTGGCAGCGACAATGCTGGTTGTTATCGGCGCAAGCCTCGCCACTGGAGCGACTGGCTTATCACCCATTGTTGGCGCTCTCATCGCTGGGCTCTTGATTGCGGAAACCGAATATCACAGCGAGGTTGAGAGTATTGTAGAGCCCTTCAAAGGGCTTGGCCTCGGGGTGTTCCTGATCACCATCGGGATGAGCATGGACTTGCTCGCGATCTGGCAGAATATTGGGCAAATCCTGACCGCTGTGGTTGGTGTGCTGGTGTTCAAAGCTCTGGTTACCGGAGTGCTGCTGCGGCTCATGGGCGCGCGCCGATCAACTGCAGCAGAGACAGGGGTGCTCATGGCGAGCCCTTCAGAGACGACGCTGATTGTGCTTGCCGCGGCGACGTCAGCGCTCGTGGTCGATGCAGAAACGGCCGCTTTCTGGCAGATCGTAACAGCGATCGGGCTTACAACCACCCCGCTTCTCGCCAAGCTGGGCCGGGTCATCGCTCGCCGTGTCGAGAGCGCGCCGGAGCTTCCGGAAGAAGACATCCAAGAAGCGCGCACCATCATCATTGGCGGGGGTCGCGTAGGTCGGCTCATCGCTGACATGCTACACAAGCACGATAAGCCTTATGTGCTGATCGATTCCGACCCGGACATTATTTTGACAGCCAAGCGCGAGGGCTATCGCGCAATCTTCGGTGACGCGGCGCGCGGCGATGCCTTGTCGCGACTTGGGGTGGAGAACGCATCGGCTGTGGTGCTTACTATGGACCAACCAGTCCTCGCGCAACGCCTGGTGAGCAAACTTCGCGCAGCCTATCCTGAGCTTCTTATCGTTGCGCGTGCGCGCGATAGCGAACATGCAGCCGAACTTTATCGATCAGGTGCAAGCCATGCCGTACCCGAAAATCTCGAGAGTTCGCTGCAGCTTTCCGAAGCGGTCTTGGTTGATATCGGCGTCGCCATGGGTCCGGTGATCGCGTCAATTCATGAAAAGCGCGACGAATATCGTGAGCGCATCGAGGTTGAAGGCGGCCTTTCCGAGAAGCCTCAGCTCAAAACATCGAGTGCCTCGCCCCCTGCTCATGCGCTGCGGTAGCTCTAGTCGGCCAGTGCACCTGCGCAGGCTGCCTCAATTGCTTCTTTGACTGCTGCAAGAGCCGCCTCAGCCTGAGCACCGTCCGGGCCGCCACCTTGCGCCATATCAGGACGGCCACCACCACCTTTGCCCCCAAGAGCTGCCACGCCAGCGCGAACCAGGTCAACCGCGTTCACTGTCTGCGTGAGATCATCCGTGACCGCACTCGCGATGGCCGCCTTGCCATCGTTAACAGCGATGATCGTCGCCACCCCAGAGCCCAGTTTCTGCTTCGCGTCGTCAAGCAAAGGTCGCAGCTCCTTCGGGCTCAGCCCATCAAGCACTTGTCCGCTGAAAACGACACCTGCAATGCTCTCTTGCGTGGAGGCGGACGACGCCGCGCCGCTGGTGCCCCCTCCGCTCAAAGCCAGAGCTTTCTTGGCTTCGGCAAGTTCCTTTTCCAGACGTTTGCGCTCATCCAGCAAAGCGCTGATGCGTGTCGGCACATCTTCGGGCGTTGTCCGCATGGCGCCGGCCGCTGCTTTGAGCGCCTCTTCGCGCATGACCAACCACGAGCGCGCCGCCTCCCCGGTCAGAGCCTCGATGCGCCGCACGCCCGAGCTGACAGCGCTCTCCGACACGATGCGGAACACGCCGATATCACCAGTCGCTTTGACATGCGTTCCCCCGCACAGCTCGACCGAGTAGTTGCGTCCGCCCTCGCCTTGGCGCCCCATCGCAAGCACGCGAACTTCATCGCCATACTTTTCGCCAAACAGGGCAAGCGCGCCGGCATCGACAGCCTCATGAGGGCTCATGAGCCGGGTCGTCACAGCTTCGTTCGCCTGAATCTCCGCATTCACTTCGGCCTCAATCGCCGCAATATCTTCATCGCTTAGCGCCTTGGGGTGCGAGAAATCGAACCGCAATCGGTCTTGCGCGACGAGCGAACCCTTCTGCGTGACATGTTCGCCCAATCGGCGGCGCAGAGCGGCATGCACCAAATGCGTGGCAGAGTGATTAGCGCGGATTGCAGTCCGACGCATGGCATCCACGTGCAGCTGAACATTGTCGCCAACGGCAATGCTGCCTTTCTCGATCGTCGCATAATGCCCATGCAAGCGGCCGAGCGGCTTTGCGGTGTCCGTCACTTTCGCAGCGAAGCCAGAAGGGGTGCTGATCACACCCGTGTCTCCCGTTTGGCCGCCGCTTTCGCCGTAAAACGGGGTTTGGTTGGTGAGGATGACGACTTCGTCCCCTACGCCTGCGCTTTTGACTTCGAGCCCATCCTTGACGATCGCTACGATCGAGCCCTCGCCAGATGTTGCCGCATATCCGGTAAACTCGCTGGCGCCTTCACGCTCGGCGATGTCAAACCAGACCTCGTCCGAAGCTGCTTCGCCCGAACCTTTCCACGCCGCGCGGGCGGCGGCCTTTTGACGCTCCATCGCCGCATTGAACCCGGCCTCATCGACCCCTAGACCCCGCGCACGCAGCGCATCTTCGGTCAAATCATAAGGAAAACCAAAGGTATCGTAGAGCTTGAACGCAGTTTCGCCATCCAGCTCGCCGCCCTCTTCCATTGCGCCGGTCGCTTCATCGAGCAGTTTGAGGCCCTTTTCGAGCGTTTTGCGGAACTGGGTTTCTTCGCGCTCAAGCACCTCTTGGATTAGCGCCTGGCCCCGTGTCAGCTCGGGATAGGCCTGACCCATTTCTGTTACCAGACTGGGCACAAGCCGGTGCATCAAAGGCTCCGTCGCGCCGAGCAAATGCGCATGACGCATGGCGCGCCGCATAATCCGGCGCAAAACGTAACCACGGCCTTCATTAGAAGGCAGCACGCCATCTGCGAGAAGAAAACTGGTCGAACGCAAATGGTCCGCGATCACACGGTGACTGGCAGTCTGATCGCCTTGCGCGGCAACACCAGTGAGCTGCTCGGACGCGGCGATAAGCGCTTTGAAGGTGTCGGTATCGTAATTGTTGTGAACGCCTTGCATGACCGCGGCAATGCGCTCCAACCCGCTGCCGGTATCGATCGAGGGCTTTGGCAGGTCGCGACGCGTGCCATCGGCCTGCTGGTCAAACTGCATGAACACCAGGTTCCAGATCTCAACGAACCGGTCCCCGTCTTCATCAGGGCTACCTGGGGGGCCACCGGCGATATGATCGCCATGATCGTAGAAAATCTCGGAACACGGTCCGCATGGCCCGGTCTCGCCCATGGACCAAAAGTTGTCATTGGTGGCGATGCGAATAATGCGGCTTTCTGGTATTCCGGCAATCTTGCGCCACAGATCGAAGGCTTCGTCGTCAGTGTGGTAGACGGTCGTGATCAATCGCTCTGCCGGTATGCCCCATTCGCGGGTGAGGAGCGTCCAGGCATGTTCAATCGCCTGTTCCTTGAAATAGTCGCCAAACGAGAAATTGCCGAGCATCTCAAAGAAAGTGTGGTGACGCGCTGTGTAGCCGACATTGTCGAGATCGTTGTGCTTCCCCCCTGCCCGGACGCATTTCTGCGATGATGTCGCGCGCGGTGCAGGCGGCGTCTCGAGCCCGGTGAAAACATTCTTGAAAGGCACCATCCCCGCATTGACGAACATCAGCGTGGGATCGTTGTATGGAACCAACGGCGCACTGGGCACAGCCAAGTGATCAGCGGAGCTGAAATATTCGAGAAATGAGCGGCGAATGTCGTTCGTGGAAGTCATGGTGACCCGTCAGTTAGGCAATCACGCGAGAAGCGACAAGCTGATCTGTGCATCAAGCGCGGCAGTCAGCCGACAAATGTGGCCCAGACGCTTCGCTCGCTGCTCCATTGAGAACCCGCCCAGAGCGCGAACGCTCGAGCCTAAGACAAACAAAGGCGCCTGACACGCTCATCGGGGCAGAGCATATCAGGCGCCGGAACCGAGTATCAGGTCGACCGCAAATAGGCCTTTCAGCCAAAACCGACCGCCTCGGCACAATCACTCATCAGCGTCAGGCTCCGGGCCTGTCATCATTTCTTCCGCAACTTCGTCCGTCTTGCCCCGAATGGCCGCTTCCAAGCGCTCGCGCACTTCATCGTTCTCTGCGAGATACTTCTTCGCATTTTCACGACCTTGGCCGATACGGATGCTGTCATAGGAGAACCAACTGCCTGACTTCTCAACGATTCCCGCCTTTACGCCCAGGTCAAGTATCTCGCCAATCTTCGAAATGCCCTCGCCATACATGATGTCAAACTCGACCTGCTTGAACGGCGGCGCGACCTTGTTCTTGACCACTTTCACTCGAGTTGAGTTGCCAATCACCTCATCGCGATCTTTGATCTGGCCCGTGCGGCGAATATCCAAGCGAACCGAGGCATAGAACTTCAGCGCGTTGCCGCCCGTCGTCGTCTCCGGGTTGCCATACATCACGCCAATCTTCATGCGCAGTTGGTTGATGAAAATCACCATACATTTCGAACGGTTGATCGACCCGGTCAGCTTGCGCAGCGATTGGGACATGAGCCGCGCTTGAAGGCCGACATGGCTATCGCCCATCTCGCCTTCAATTTCAGCGCGGGGGACAAGCGCTGCGACCGAGTCGACC
>JBCBOW010000117.1:0-6099 GCA_039821045.1 Pseudomonadota bacterium | reverse complement strand
ATCCTCTGCAATGCGTTCGCGCGCATCGCCGATGAAGCGCACCCGGCGTGCCTCAAGATCGTCAAGCCCGCCGAAATAGTCGGAGATTTCGAGCGTCTCTGGGTGGGCGTAGAGCGCGTTGATGGTGAAATCGCGGCGCGCTGCATCCTCGCGCCAGTCGCTGGCGAAGGCGACTGTGGCGCGCCGTCCATCCGTCGAGACATCGCGGCGCAGGGTGGTGACTTCGACCGTCTGGACGTGCTCACCATCTTTTAAAAGCGCTGTCACGGTGCCATGCTCAATGCCGGTGGGGATGGTGCGGATGCCCATTTTTGCGCAGGCATCGATCACTGCGTCTGGGCGCAACACGGTCGCGCAATCCACATCATCCGCCTCAATCCCCAGCAGCGTATCGCGCACGGCTCCGCCAACCCAGCGGATGTTTGCACCGCCCAGCGCCTTTGTCAGCAAGGCGAGAGTTGGACGGCGGGTCCAGGGAGCTTTAGGCAGGCTTTGGGACATGGCTTGTTGGTTTTGAAGCGTTTGATCCCTTGCCGCTAATTGCGCAAGTGCGACACATCAATTCGCTGCGCCAGATTGAGGATAATCGCCGCGGTCACCCCCCAGATGCGAAAGCCCTCATAATCCATCTCGAAATAGCGCCGATTGGCCCCGCGCCAGAACACTTCGTTTTCTGTCCAATTGGCGCGCTCGAAGACAAGCGAAAGCGGCGCTTCGAACCATGCCTCAACCTCGCTGGGATGCGGGGCGAGCGGCAGATCAGGCGGGATGACGCCGAGCACCGGAGTGACGTTAAAGCCAGTGCCGGTTGCGTATTGATCGCTTGTCCCGATAACGCGGACGGCTTCGCGCGGCATGCTGAGCTCCTCTTCAGCCTCGCGCAGCGCTGCAGTTACAGCGTCTTCGCCCGGATCAAGCTTGCCGCCGGGAAACGCCACCTGGCCCGGATGATCGCGCATCGAGCGTGGGCGCTGAGTGAGGATCACACCGGGCTCCTTGCGCTGCGTGATCGCAATCAAGACAGCAGCGGGGGTCGGGTCTGAGCCGGCGAAGCGCGCATCTGTCAAAAGATCAGGGATCGTGCGCTTGTGCCCCTCCTCAAACAGATGCGTGAGTTGCTCGAAAAGGCCTTCCACCGCGCGGCTCCGCTTTTAGCCTGTCGCGATCAGCGAAAAGATCGCGCCGCCGCTCATCACCAGCCAATCATCGCCGCTCGTCGCGAGCGCGATTTCAGCGAGCTGATTGTAAGTCGAGCGGTTGAGCCGCGCTTCGCAGCCGCGCCGCACATGCAGATAGATCGCTGGCGTTTCCGGATCGCCCGCCACGCGGATCGGATGCTCCGGCCCCGCGACCACAAGCTCATCAGTGTTGAGTCGGAACGCGATGTCTGTCCCCTTGGGTTCGCAATCGGTGGCGATGAAGGCTGCGTCCTCGACTTCGATATGCAGCTTTTCAAACGGGCTCAAAAGCCAATGCTGGCCGGCGGCATCGCGCGTCAGCAGGCCAGAGAAAGCGCGCACCATGGCAGGGCGGTGGATGATGCCGCCTTCATGAAACCAGGTGCCATCCGCGGCGATCCGCATATCGCTCTCGCCAATTCGCTGCGGATCCCATTTCTCGACAGGAGGCAGCTTTCGGTCCGCGACCGCTTGCGCGATCTCGGCCAAGGTCATTTCAGCAAGATAGGGCGGGGGTTCGTAAGGCATACGCATCAAACGCCGTGCCAGAAAGCGGGTTTCCGTAAAAGGGTTAAGCTTGCTGCCAGGGGGCGAGCATGCCTTCAGCGGGCATCGCTGCAAGCGCAGGGCCGCGCGCGAGCAGGCGCTCGGCTTCGAAGGGCCCCGGGCAGCGCCAGCCTGATGTCGCCGCCGCGCTAAAGCCCCAGCGACCATAATAGTCTGCATCGCCAATCAACACTTGCGCAAACGGGGGTTGCCCATCCTCGGCCAGACGGCTCTCTGCATCCAGCATTGCCGCCATGAGCCCTTGGCCAAAGCCCTCGCCCTGCCGCTCAGGCAAGACGGCCACGGGCCCGACCATGATCATCGGCAGCGGGCGTCCATCGCGATCGATCAACGCCACCGGCCAGCATTGGATCGTGCCCACCAGCATATCGTGCGTATCAAGCGCTGCGAAACTGAGCGCTGTCAGCCAGTCCATCCCGGCGCGGATACGATAAGCGGTGCGCGCGTGGCGCTCCTCGCCAAACACGCGGTCAAGCAGCTCCTCGATCATCAATTCCGGCACAGCCGTCAAAGGGATGAGCGAGGCAATGTTATCGTTATCCGGGACAGTCGCCATGGTGAGCGCGGCGATTACGGGTTTTTGCGCGCTATGCCAAGCGTTTGCCGGGAGACCGAGCTGCGGTGCCCCTCGGTGATACGGGTCAATCCCAGGCGGGTTGCGCCGCCTTCGCGATCGCCACCTTCGCGATCACAGGGTGATCTTGAGCAACCGCGCCTCTTCGCCGTCTTCGGCCACCCAGATCGCACCGCTTGGCCCTTGTTCCACCGAACGCAGCCGCCCGCCGATCTCATAGCGCGCCACTTCTTCGGCGCTCTCGCCATCAAGCTTGACCCGCACCAGCGCTTTCGAAGCCAGACCAGCGATCAGCGCATCGCCGTTCCACCCATCAAGCATATCGCCTTTGTAGATGATCATGTCACCCGGCGCGATCACCGGGGTCCAATGGATCGCTGGCTTGGTAAAGCCATCATCTTCGGTGTGATCGGGGATATCGACGCCGTTGTAATTGTCACCATTGGAGCGGGTGGGCCAGCCATAATTGTTTGCGCGCTCGACAAGGTTGAGCTCATCGCCGCCAGCCGGGCCGTGTTCGACCTCCCACAGCCGCCCTTGCGTATCCCAGTCCATGCCGAGAATATTGCGGTGCCCGTAAGACCAGATTTGCGTGGTGACGCCGCCTTCTTGTGCGAAGGGATTATCGTCCGCCACGGTGCCATCGAGGTTGAGCCTTACGATGCTGCCCAGCGTGTTGGTCTTGTCCTGCGCCGGTGTCTGCTTTTGCCGATCACCGCTGGCGATGAAGAGATAGCGCTCGTCCGGCGAGACAGCGATGCGATGAGAATAGTGGCCGCGGCCTTTCACCTTGGGGGCCTGGCGCCAGATAGTTTCGAGGCCTTCGATCGCGCACGTGCCCTCATCTTCGTCACATGCGAGCATGCCCTTGCCCAAAACCGCGCCGTATTCTTTCTCATTCTCACCCGCTTCGGCCCAGGTGAGGTAGATGGTGCGCCCATCGTCGCGCTCTGCTTCCGATTCAAGAAACGCGATATCGCCGAGACCGCCCTGGCCACCATAGGCGACCTCAGGCGTGCCCGTGACCGTCGTCATTTCGCCGCTCTCAGTTTTCATCAGCTTTAAGACACCCGCTTTTTCCGTGATCGCGAGCGTGGTCGTGCCGGGGAGGAATTCAATCGCCCAGGGGCGCTCAAAAGTGCCCATGTCGATCACCGAATATCCGGGCACCGCCCCTTTGCTGACATCGAGCGGATCAACCGGCGGCGCTGAACTTTCCCCACTTTCCGCATTGGCGCAGCTTGCGAGAGCAAGCGCGGGGAGGACAAAACGGGCGGTAATGTTTGAGAAGGATTTCATGGTGGGGCCAACTCCTGAGACTTCGATTGGGTCCGCGCCGGTGATCATCGGAGTCGATGAGGCTGGGCGCGGGCCGCTTGCCGGGCCGGTTGTGGCAGCGGCGGTTGTGCTGCGCGGTGACGTACCCGCGGGCGTGGCTGATTCCAAGGCGCTTTCCGCAAAACGGCGCGCTTCGCTCGATGAGCGGCTGCGCGCGACATGCGACTTTGGGGTGGCGGTGGTCGAGCCTGATGAGATTGACCGGGTCAACATTTTTCAGGCGACGATGCTGGCGATGACCCGCTGCGTTGCCGATCTTGCGCAAAGGCTGGGGGGCGGGCCGATCCGCGTGCTGATTGATGGCAATATGACGCCGGCCGGGCGCTGTGAGGCCTGGCGCTGGGATGCGCGTGCGATCGTGGGCGGCGATGCGATCGAGCCGGCCATCTCAGCAGCCTCGATCATTGCCAAGGAGCATCGGGACCGGCTGATGATCGCCGCTGCGCGCGAGCATCCGCATTATGGCTGGGAGCGCAACAAGGGATACGGAACAGCCGAGCACCGCGAGGCGTTGCGCGTCCATGGCCCCACACCTCTGCATCGCCAGTCCTTCGCCCCCGTGGCGCAAGCCAGCCTGCTCTAAGCTGCTTCGCGCTGCCCCCCTTTGCTTTAGCCTCGCGCGCGCTCTAAGCGGCGCTCCATCATGCTGACTGCGATCCTTTTAAGCTTTGCTGGCCTGTTTGGCCTTGCCATTGGCGGTGAATTGCTCGTGCGCGGCGCTGTCGGTATCGCGCAAAAACTCGGCGTCTCCACGCTGTTTACCGGCCTTGTGATCGTGGGCTTTGCAACCTCGATGCCCGAAATGGTCGCAAGCGTGCAGGCAGCTTTGCAGGGCTCACCCGATATCGCCTGGGGCAATGTCGTGGGATCAAACCTTGCAAACACGCTGCTGATTTTGGGCGTATCAGCGCTTGTTTCTCCCATTGGGCTGAGCGGCAGCGGAAGGCGCGATGCAGTCGTGGCGCTGGGCGCAACGCTGGTCTTGTGGGGGCTGGCGCTCAGCGGTTGGGGCGCGCGCTGGATCGGGATTGCGCTTCTGGCGGGCATCCTTGCCTATATCGTATGGCGCTATCGCTTTCCGGGCGCTGGTGCAGAGCCGCCGTCGGACGATGGGCCTGAGGTGAACGGCTGGGTGGCCGGAGGCCTCTTCGTGGCCGGTCTCGCTATCCTTGTTGCGGGCGGCCAAGCCCTCGTTGAAGGCGCGATCCAGCTCGCGACGCTCCTCAATGTGCCCGAAACGGTGATCGGGCTGACTGTGGTTGCCGTCGGCACATCTTTGCCTGAACTCGCCGCCTCGATCGCAGCAGCGCTGCGCGGCAAGTCGGGCCTCGCGCTGGGCAATGTCGTAGGCTCGAACATTTACAACATTCTGCTGATCGGCGGGGCAACGATGAGCATCGCGCCTCAGCCGCTCCCTTCGAGCCTGACCGCAAGTCAACTCCCGCTGCTCGCTGCCACCGCGGTCGCCCTGCTGGCAATTTTGTGGCTCGCCAAGAGCATCGGACGCCTCTTGGGCGCGGGCCTGCTGGCCGTGTTCTTGGCGAATGTGGTGCTGGTGTTTGCCTAGCGCTTTCGCGCAAATCAGCGCGCTGCGGTCCACTGCGCCGGATCGAGCGCGAGCAATTGCGACAATTGCGCATAAAGCGCGGGCTCTTCGCGGTTGAGCATCTGAGGTTTCTCGAAAAATGTAACGATCGCCTCTGCGAAGAACTCTTGATGATTGGACGCGCCATAGGGATCAATCGCGGTGTGGAGCCCGGCCTTGACCCGCGCAACATGCCCGTGAAACGCGTCCAGCATGGCTTTTTCCCAGCGCGCATAGTCCTGCCCTTTGCGCAACACGGGGATGCCGTTGGCGCGGCCGGTCAAGCTGTCCAATTGGTGCGCGAATTCGTGGATGACGACATTGTGCCCGTCGCTATCGTCAAGGCCGCCATGCAGCGCATCGTCCCAGGATAGCACCACGGGCCCACGGTCCCAGCTTTCACCAAGCATTGCGTGGCTGTGTTCATGGACGATTTGGCCATCATGCCTATCGCGCTTGGTGACGAAAGCCGATGGATAGACCAGCACATTGCGAAGCGTCTCAAACCAGACCGGGCTGTTGACGATCAAGAGGCAGGCCTGCGCTGCGATCGAGAGCTTCATTGCCTCGGTGATTTCGAGCCCGTTTTGGCCCCGGATGGTGATTTCGCTCAGGAAGAGATTGATCTTGCCCTCAAGTTTGGCGCGCAAAGATTGGGGCAGACGGCGCACGATGGGTACGAGTTGCTCGATCGTGGCGCGCTGTTCCAGGGTGAGCGGGGTCGCCAGCAGTGCGGCGCGTCTTTGCTGGCGCATTCGGTTGCGAAACCAGAAGACCGCCGCAATGAGCGCAAAAAGGCCGAGGATGTAAGGCAGTAGGGCCATGGAAGTAAAATAGGTCGCTGCTCGCCGATATTG
>JBCBOW010000116.1:0-6104 GCA_039821045.1 Pseudomonadota bacterium | reverse complement strand
GCGCGAGGCGCATATCGTGGCGCAGGCGGGGCGCCTTGGTGCTGTGACCATCGCCACCAATATGGCTGGCCGCGGCACCGATATTCAGCTCGGCGGTAACCTCGAATTTCGCATCAACGATGAGCTGGGCGAAATGGAAGAGGGCCCCGCTAAAGATGCAGCGATTGAAAAGCTGACGCAGGAGGTTGCCGAAGAGAAACAGAAGGTGCTCGAGGCGGGCGGTCTCTTCGTGCTCGGCACCGAGCGCCACGAGAGCCGGCGGATCGATAACCAGCTGCGCGGTCGCTCGGGCCGCCAGGGCGATCCAGGCCTCTCGCGCTTCTATCTGTGCCTTGAGGATGACCTTCTGCGCATCTTTGGGCCGGACACGCTGTTTGCCAAGATGATGAATTCCAATCTTGCCGATGGCGAGGCGATCGGCTCGAAGTGGCTCTCCAAAGCGATCGAAACCGCTCAGAAAAAGGTTGAAGCGCGCAATTACGATGTTCGCAAAAACGTCGTCCAATATGATGACGTGATGAATGATCAGCGCAAGGTCATCTATGAACAGCGCGCGGAAATCATGGATTCAGAAGCGGTCGATGATGTGGTTGTCGATATGCGTCATGATACGATCAATGCCATGGTCGGCACGGCATGCCCGCCGGGTTCGTATCCTGAACAGTGGGACATCGCCGGGCTGAAGGCCAAGGTCGAGGAGACCTTTGCTCTCGACCTGCCGATCCAGGAATGGCTCGAGGAAGACCAGATCGAGCCGGAAATCCTCGAAGAGCGCCTGCGCACGATGACCGATGAGATGATGGAAGAGAAGATCGCGCAAAATGACGCGGCGATCTGGCGTATGGTTGAGAAGGATGCGCTGCTGCGTCAGCTCGATTTCCATTGGAAAGAGCACCTGGCAACGCTTGATGCACTGCGACAGGTGATCGGGCTGCGCGCCATCGCTCAGAAGAACCCGATCAACGAGTACAAGCAGGAAGCCTTTGGTCTGTTCGAGACAATGCTGGACACTCTGCGCGAGGAAGTCACCAAGCTGCTGTTCCGCTCGGAGCTGCGTTTGGCTCAGCCGGAGAGGGAAGTGCTGCCGGATCTGCCTGATTTTCTTACGAGCCACATCGATCCGCTCACTGGGCTCGACAATTCAAACGATGGCGATGGCTCGGAATTGCGCCCTGATCTGATCGGCTCGCTTGCGCCTTCGACGCGGGCTGAGGTCGGCTCGGGTGGGGCGATTACCGAAAACCCTTACGCGCATCTCAATGTGCCGCGCAATGCGCCGTGCCCTTGCGGGTCTGGCAAGAAGTATAAGCATTGCCACGGCGCCGTGGGCATCCCGCCGGTTGCCGCTCCCGTTTGAGCGCGGCCGATAGCAAGCGCACTTAGCGAGCCCGGGCGATGATCGGAGCGGTGCCGCTCGCCTTGGCGCTCGGCTTTCTTCTGACAGCGGCGCTCTACGCAAGCGTCGGGTTTGGAGGGGGCTCGACATACGCGGCGCTTCTGGCGCTATCTAATCTGGATTATCGCCTTCTCCCGGTGGTGGCGCTGGCCTGCAACATCATCGTTGTCGCAGGCTCGAGCATCAGGTTTGCCCGCGCGCGGATCACACCTTGGCGCGGCGCTCTCCTGGTTACAGCCATGGCCGCCCCGGCAGCCTTTCTTGGTGGGCTCACCCCTATCGACGAAGCGTTCTTCATGACCTTGCTCGGCATGAGCCTCGTGCTCACCGGATTGGCGATGCTGATCCCTGTTAGTGAGGATGCAGTGAAGAGGCCAATGAGCCTATCGCGCGCCATGCCGATCATCGCCGCGCCTTTGGGCTATCTTGCCGGATTGGTTGGCATAGGAGGCGGGATCTTCCTAGCGCCGCTGCTTCACCTCACACGCTGGGACAACGCCCGCGCCATCGCCGCAACGGCAAGCTTCTTTATCCTTATCAATTCGATCTTCGGCCTAGTAGGGCAAATCTTGAAGAATGGGCCGGAGACCTTCGCAGGCGCTCTGAGCGCCGCGCTGCCGCTCTTGCTAGCGGTGGCGATAGGAGGTCAGATCGGGAGCCTGGTCGCCGTGCGGGTGTTGCCGGTGCGCTGGGTGCGGTGGCTTACAGCGGCGCTAGTCGTCGTCGTTGGCGTGAGGTTGCTGGCTAGCTGATAAGCTTGCAGGCGTTCTGGAGAAACCTGGCGCAGCTGTGGCTGCCTCACACAGACAATGGCTTGCTAGAAAGCATCGTCATCAGGGTTTGAAAGAATTGGCTCCCCGAGTTGGATTCGAACCAACGACCAAGTGATTAACAGTCACCTACTCTACCGCTGAGCTATCGGGGAGCAGCACGAACGGATTTCTCTCCGTGTGCGGAAGCGCGCGTATATGGTTGAGCGAACCGCTTTGCAAGAGGGGATTTTTGCATGTTGTGTGCAAATGTTCTTGCAAGCCGGGCGCGCGTTGGTTCAAGGCCGGGCTGCGGCGCTCCATAAGTCCGGACAATCGCACAACATGGGACAAGCCCCGCTGCCTCAGTCGGTCACGAATTGCTCAGCGACAATCCGCTCTTCCAGCGATTGCCCCGGGTCAAACAGAAGATGCAACTCGCGGCTGTGATCGATCTCAACGGCGACTTCGGCGATATCGCGCAGTTCTTTTTGATCAGCCACGGCAGCGATCGGGCGCTTAACCGGTTCGAGCACGCGCAAGGTTATGCGCATACGGTCTGGGAGGATTGCGCCGCGCCAGCGTCGGGGGCGAAAAGGGCTAATCGGGGTCAGCGCAAGCATCTCGCTGTCCAGCGGCAGGATCGGGCCGTTGGCTGAGAGATTGTAGGCGGTTGAACCTGCCGGGGTTGCCACGAGGACGCCATCGCCCACCAGTTCCTTGATGCGGACCCGGCTGCCGACGGTTACTTCGATCTTGGCGGTTTGCCGGGTTTCGCGCAGCAAGGACACTTCATTGATCGCCCACAAGGCGTGGCGCTCTCCGGTTTGCGTGGTCGCCTCCATACGCAACGGCGCGATCGACTTTCGCTTGGTTCGAGCAAGGCGCTTCTTGATCGCCGCTCGCTTGTCATAGCGGTTCATCAGAAATCCCACCGTGCCAAGGTTCATGCCGTAAGCGGGGACAATCCGGTCTGCATCAAGCATCGCATGCAGCGTTTGCAGCATGAAGCCGTCACCGCCCAAAACGACCACAGCCTCCGCTTCGTCAAGCGGTACCCATTCGCTTTGGCTCAAAAGCGCTTGGTAGGCTTCTTGAGCGCGCGAGGTTTCCGATGCCAGCAAAGCGACCCGATCATAGGTAAGGTTAGGGTCTGCGTGATCTTTGTGAGACCGCGCCGCTTTTCCGGCCTCGTTGCTTTGCAGCGCATGTTTTGTTGCCATGCGTCGGTTCTCCCGTGCCCCCAAATCTCCACTGGTTAGCCTTTGCGCGCACGATCAGCGGAAAAATGCCCCGCAGTAGAGACTTATCCTGATGTTCCAATTTCGGGCGGATTGCAAATGCTGAAAGAGCCGGAGCGAATTGCGTCTAAGGAGTGGAAATGGAATCGCGTAAGTCTTCTACTGGAGCGTCGCTGCGTCGCCTTACGCGTGGTCGCCGGGATGGTGTCTTGCCAGGGGTGAAGCCAGCAGCGCTTGAGAGCGATCTCTTGCGCGCGCTTGATCGGCGCGAGATCGAAGTTCTCTTCCAGCCGCAATTCGCTGCACAATCTGGCGCGGTTGTCGGCGCTGAGGCATTGGCGCGCTGGCAGCACCCAACGCTCGGCGAGATTGGTGCGCGCGATTTGTTTGCGATTGCCGAACGGGCTGCCTTGGTGGCCCCATTGTCGCGCCATGTGGTCGCGCGGGCGCTTGAAGACGCGGCCAGTTGGCCCGAGGAGCTGACTCTATCACTCAACATTACGCCCGAGGAATTGGGCGATCCGCGATTTGCTTCTGACTTTGCAACGCTGATCGGCAAGAGCTCGATTGCTGCGCGGCGGTTGATGCTGGAGATCACCGAAGATGTCCTCCTGCGCAATCTGGAGCAAGCGGGGGTCGCGCTGACCGCGCTGCGCAAGCTCGGTTTTCGGACCGCGCTCGACGATTTTGGCGCTGGTTTCTGCAATTTTCGCTATTTGCGCGAATTGCCGCTTGATGCGCTTAAGCTCGACAAAGTGATGGTGGACGATGTGCCCGGTGATGCGACGGCGCTCGCTGTGTTGCGCGCCATCATCCAGCTCGGGAAAGCGCTTGAGCTTGATATCTATGCCGAAGGGATTGAGAGCGAGATTCAGCGCGCGGCGATTATCTCGGAAGGGTGCGATTTTTGGCAGGGCTTCCTGCGCGCGCAGCCGATGCCAAGCGATGCGGTGGTCGAACTATCGCGGACGGCGCGCGGGCAGGGCCACGGCTGAATTGGTGCGTGCCGCCTTGCTCTGATCGCAACGGCCAAGGCACGTAGGATTGAGCAGGGTACGGCTCAGACAATCGCAAGGCCCGCAGGCCTAACAAACGCGTATGCGGCACATTGTCCTGACCCTGTTTCTTGCCCTGCTGTTGCAATCGCCAGGCCTGGCTCAGCCTCAACCGGTTGATCTTTGGGGCGGGCTGAAAGCGGGCATGACCAAGCGCGAGGTCAAAGCGGTTCGCAAACGCTCTAAAGTTTATCTGACAGACAATTGCCGCGTTCGCATGAAGACCGTGTTTGACGGTGGCCGTCTGTTTGCGGTGCGCCTCACCAGCTATTGGACGCTGCGTTATAACGCATGCGGCACGCAGGTTTATCAAGCGCTTGAGCGCAAGTATGGTCGACCAATATCAAGCCAATCGCGCGAAAAGATCAGCCTTTATGGCCTTAACACCGTCCGCGAGTTTCACTGGCGCGATGGCGATCGCTCGATCAACTTGCGCTTGTTTGACACGGGGCGTCTGGCTGAGCTGTCCTATTCGCTCGCTGTGGGCGGGGGTTTGAACGACCTTTAAACCTCGCTCAGCCTAGCGAACTGCTTACTCTGCCGGTCTGTGGCGCGTGTTCCCGCGATGCGGGGGCGGGGCAGAAAATGGGAGGTGGGGCAGGTGATCAAGTAGGTCGAGCAAGAGCCCAAACGCGCCGCCACATTCCGATCGAATGCAGCGGCGCGTCCTCCCAAAAATGCGATGGTTTCGCTAACGGGGCTGCTTTTGCAGGATCCTGGCAACCGGGCTTAGCGCGGGCGCCGACGCGCGCGTCCGACACGCGATTGCGTGCGCGTTTGGCCGTTTGGTGCCGTTACATTGCGCTCATTTTGGACCACGCCATATTCGCCCAGGCTGGTGCGATTGTTGACGCTGCGGCTCTGGCCGCCAAATCCGTTTTGACTGGCGGTGCGCTCGCAGGTGCTGTTGATGCATTGAAACGAACCGGTGCTTGATGACGTGTTGCCTTGAGGACCGACGCTTGAGGCGCTGCGCTCAAAGCCATTTTCCGCTGTGTAGCCAAAGGTCCCTTGTGTCGAGGCGCTGTTTTGCGGGCCGGTGATGCCAGCGGAGCGGGTCACGCCCGTCTCGGTTTGCGCCACGTTGCGCGCTTTGGTGACGCTTTCGCCATTGGGGCCGGTCTGTGTGGTCGTGCTCGAAAGTCCGTTTTCATCAGCGCTTACCACGCGGCCCGAAGAAACCGACTGGCCTTCGGGTCCGGTCGCGCTGCGCTTGCGCTCACAGGTGCCATTGCCGTTGCAACCCACGCTGTCCGCGCTCGAGAAAGTCTGTCCGGAATTTGTGCTTGTTTGGCTGCTGCGCGAGGCGGACTGGTTTTCTGCATCATAGCCGCGATCAAAGCTGCGCGTTCCGCCATTGCCATTCTCGGTTTGCACTTCAAGCGTGCCAGAGGTCTGGCCATCGTTCTGTTCAAGAGTGCGCTCAACAGTGACATTGTCAGTCTCCCAGCTTTGCTGCGTTTGCGAGGGATTTTCCTGAGCAAAGGCAGGCGCAACTGCGCAGATCGTCACGGCGAAAAGCGTTGTCGTAAGGCGTGTCATGGCGTGTCTCCTTGTTTGGCCATGAGCGCTTTCTTGCAGGCGAACGTGCCAGGCGAGTGTCACGCGCTTGGCAGAGTTTGGCGAAATGTTGCAGCGATGATGCAGCCGCATCAGGCTCGGC
>JBCBOW010000115.1:0-6157 GCA_039821045.1 Pseudomonadota bacterium | reverse complement strand
GACAAGGACTGGATTGCAACGCAGCTGCGCAAGCTTGAAGCGCTCGGCGCCATCACGCTCAGCGAACCGGGCGGGATGCTGGTTGCGCGGCTGGAGGCGCCTGGGCGGGATCACATCGAAGAACGCGCGATCCTGAGCGGAGTGACGCGGCCGCACGAGGTCGAATGAGCGCGGCGGCCAATCAGCGCGGCCGAGGGCGGCTCTCCTCGATCGATTTGTTGCCTGATGAGGCCGAACCGGCGATCGTCTGGGCTCTCGATGCGCTGCGCGAGCGCAAGCTGCCAGCAAGCACCATTCTGATCGAGTTCAACGAAAGGCTCGCGGATATCAGCCATGAAGCGGGCCTTGATCCCGCGATCGAGCCGATCAGCAAGAGCGCCTTTAATCGCTATTCGATCCGCAAGGCCAAGCAATTCCGGCGCCTGGATGAAGCGCAGAAGCTGGGCCGCGAGCTTGTCGGCGCGATGAAACCCGAAAACCCCGACGATGTGACGATCGCGGTGGCCGAGCTGCTCAAGGTGGCGATGTTCGAAATCCTTGAGAAAGACGAGCCGAGCTCGAAAGAGATCATGGAGATGAGCCGCGCTTTGCAATCGGCAGTGAACGCGCAGAAGGGCAGCGCGGAATATCGCGAGCGGCTGCAGCGCGAGCTGCAAGCCAAGCTCGCCGAGGCGGCGCGCAAGGTGGGCGAGTTGGCCGAAAAGAACGGCGTTTCCGAAAGCGCGATGGCGCAGATCAACCAAGCGATCACCGGGGGCGCGGGATGAGCGGCGCGCACCCAGGCAAGGCCAAGATCAAGCCCGCTAATCCCGGCGCTATCATGCTGCCTTATCAGGCGAAGTGGATTTACGATGACAGCCGCCTGAAGCTGATCGAGAAGAGCCGCCAGATCGGGCTCTCCTGGGCAACGGCTTACGCTTGCGTTTCGCGCACAGCGGTGGCGACGGCGCTCTTTGATCAGTGGGTGAGTTCGCGCGATGATATCCAGGCGCAGCTTTTCCTTGAGGATTGCAAGTTCTGGGCGGGCAATATGGAGCTTGCCGCTGAGGATTTGGGCGAGCAGCTGATCGATCCCAAAGATCGCCAGACGAGCTACGTTCTGCGCTTTGCGAATGGCAGGCGCATCAATTCGATGTCCTCCAATCCGAACGCTCAGGCCGGTAAGCGCGGCGGGCGCGTGCTCGATGAATTTGCGCTGCATCCTGATCCCAAGAAGCTTTGGACGATCGCCTATCCTGGCATCACCTGGGGCGGCTCGATGGAAGTTATCAGCACGCATCGCGGGACGCACAATTTCTTCAATCAGCTGGTGCGCGAGATCAAGGAAGGCGGCAATCCGAAGGGGATCAGCCTCCACACCGTCACGCTCCAAACCGCGCTGGACCAGGGCTTTTTGTGGAAGCTGCAGCGCGCGCTGCCGGCTGATGATGAGCGCATGGCGATGGATGAAGCGGCTTACTTTGACTTTGTGCGATCGGGCACGGTCGATGAAGAGGCCTTTCAGCAGGAGTTTATGTGCAACCCGGCTGACGATGATGCGGCGTTCCTCGAATATTCGCTGATCACGCAAAGCGAATATCCGCAAGGCGTCGATTGGCAGACCGAGGAAGGCGGCGAGCTTTATGCCGGGGTCGATATCGGGCGCAAGAAAGACCTCACCGTCCTCTGGCTGATCGAGAGGCTGGGCGATGTGTTTTACACCCGCGCCGTCATCACCTTGCAGAACATGACGAAGGGCGAGCAGGAGAAAGTGCTCTGGCCGATCTTCGAGCGCTGCGCGCGCGTGGCGATCGATTACACCGGGCTCGGCATCGGTTGGGGCGATGATGCGAAGGATCGCTTTGGCGATTACAAGATCGAGAACGTTACGTTCACTTCGCGCACCAAGGAAGCGCTCGCCTATCCGGTGCGCGGCGCGATGGAAGATCGCAAGCTGCGCATTCCCTATCAGCCCGACATTCGCTCCGATCTGCGCAGCGTCACCAAGCAAACGACAGCGGCGGGCAATATCCGCTTCACCGCTGAGCGCACGCCCGATGGCCACGCGGACCGTTTCTGGGCGCTGGCGCTCGCGGTGCACGCGGCTGACAGCGGCGCGGTGGCGCCGTGGCGGCCGCTCAACGCGATCGAAATGCGCGCTGGGCCGGGCGCTGCGCCGCTCGACCTTGATGAAAGCTGGATACCGGCATGAACGTACCCATGAACGTCGGCAAGCCCTGGCCGAGCATCGACGGCCGCCCGACGCGGGTTTGTGCCAAGATGACGCTTTCCGCCTTCAATGATGCGCGGGAGTTTCTCAGCTTCTTGGACAATCCCGAAGCGGCGCTTGATCAGCTGATGCACTATCACACCGGGCGCATCTGGCGCTTGGGAGAGGCGGGCTATTCGGAATGTCCCGGCGCGACATATCTCGAGCTCGAAGGCGTCTACGCCAAAACTCATCTTGGCGGTGAAGATGGCGCGCGTGATCTCTTGGTCAACTGGATCAAGAACGCCCGCGAAGCCCCGCGCCGCCACCGGGAGAGCCAGACATGAAGGAAGGAACACACGTCATCAGCAGCGATCGAGGCCGGGTGTTGCTCATCAAGGCCGATCCCCTTGGCGCGCGATTGACGCTGAAGGCGTTGGAGGGCGACACGAGCCTGTATCTGAGCAACAGCGATCTCGACACCTTGAAAGGGCTGCTGTCATGAGCGGCTTTCTCACCAAAGCGCGCGCGGCGCTGATGTCGGGCCTTGGGCCGATCCTCGATCGCGTCACCACGATGCGCCACGCGGCGCAGAGCCTGATGTTCAACGGGCTGCTCAAGGCCACGCGCATCAATTATCGCAAAGAGGTGGGCGATGGCTTGGACAGCTCGGTGGTCACCGCGCCGATCATGTTCATCCAGCGCGCGCTGCCTGAGGCGCGGCTGAGCCTGAGGTTGACGCGGCGCGGCGGCGAAGTGGAAGAGCTAGACGATCATGACATGCTCAAGCTGATCCGCTCGCCCAACGAGGCGTACGGCGATATCGCGCTGTGGTCGGGCACGATCCTCTCGCTGCTGCTCGATGGCAACGCTTACTGGATCAAGGTGCGCAATCTGGCGGATAAAGTGGTGGAGCTTTGGTGGGTGCCGCACACGCTGATCGAGCCTAAAGCGCCGATCGCGGGCGAGGATTTCATCTCGCATTATGAATACACGCCGGGCACCGGAATGGGCCGGATGGCGCTCGATCCGCGCGACGTTGTGCATTTTCGCCATGGCATCAATCCGCGCGATATCCGGCGCGGGCTTGCGCCGATCGATGGCGTCTTGCGCGAAATCTACACCGATCTCGAAAGCTCCAATTTCATCGCTGCGCTGCTGCGCAATTCGGGCGTGCCCGGCGTCATCATCAGCCCCAAAGGCGGCGCGATGCCAAACCCGGATGATGTCAAAGCGACTGAGCGCTGGTTTGATCAAAAGTTCACCGGCGATGGACGCGGCCAAGTTGCGGTGATGGGCAGCTCCACCGAAGTCAGCGCCTTTGGCTTCAACCCCGAGCAGATGAACCTCAGCCATGGCAGCGACCGGGCCGAGGAGCGCATGTGCGCGTGCCTGGGCATTCCGGCTGCGGTTGTCGGCTTTGGCGCCGGGCTCCAGTCCACCAAAGTGGGCGCGACGATGGAAGAGATGCGCAAGCTAGCCTGGCACAACGGCGTCTTGCCGATCGGGCGGATGCTGGCGGATGAACTGCAGCGCAGCCTGCTGCCCGATTTCGGCCCAGTGGGCCCGCGCCAGCGCCAGGAGCTTTACTGGAACACCGATGATGTGCTCGCGCTCCAGGAAGATGAGAACAAGCAGATCGATCGCAAGCTCAAAGAGCTCCAGGCCGGCGCGATCACGCTGTACGATTATCTTACCGAGACGGGCCGCGAGGCGGATGACAGCCACCGCTATTACATGCGCTCGTTCAACGTCATAGTGGAGCCTGAAGGCCAAGCGCTGCGCAACGCCGCCATGCGCACTGAGGCGCTGCGCACGCCCGATCCTGCCCTCGCCCTGCCCTCGCCTGATCAGCCAGCCCCCGATGAAGCTGATCCCGAGAGCGAGGATGAGAACGCCGAGGCGCTCAAGGCGGCGCGCGCCGCGATCGAGACAAAGCACATCGATGACGATTACCTGCCCGCTGATGCCGAGCTTGCGCCCGAGGCGGAAGTGGAAGCGGGCGGGCGGATAATCGATGCTTTAGCGGGCCTTGAAGAGGGGCTTAGGACGGCGTTTGAACGCGCGCTCATTCCGCTGTTTGAGGGCTTTGGCGCAGAGGCGCGCGCGGCCGCGCAAATCGTGCTTACCAATCGCGGGGAGAAAGCCGCCAAGCTGCCGTTCGCAACCAAAGCGAGCGATGAAGAGCTGATCGAGGCGATCATCCGGCTGATGGTGCTCGATGATCAGGCCGCCCAGCTTTCGGCGCGCTACCGGGCGCATTATCGCCAAGTTGCAGAGCGCACGGTGGAAGTGCTCGGCGAAAGCGGCTTTGGCACGATGCTGCCTGATCCGGTTATGCAGGCGATCATCGCCGAAGGTGGGACGCGCTCTGGCCTGATCGACCTCGACAAGCAAACGCGCGATGCGATCTTTGCCGCGCTCGCGGAGGGAGGCGAGCTGGGCGAAGGCGTCGATGCGCTGGCGGCGCGGATCGAGGGGCAGGTTGGCTCGGGCCGGTATTCCAAGCCCAGCATTCGCGCCAAGCTGATCGCGCGCACTGAGACGAAGCACGCGCAGAATGTCGCGACGGTCAAAGCGGGCGTTGCCAATGGCTTTACGCAGTTTCTGGTGTTTGACGGGCGGCTCGGGCCGGGCCGATCGGAGCCAAGCCACATCGCGCGCAATGGCTGGATCGTCTCGCCCGAAGACGCGATGACGATGGCGGTCAACATGCGCCCCAATTGCACACTGAGCTTTGCCCCGCGCCGGGCGCGATAAACGAGGAACGAGAGATGTTGACCAAGCAAGTGCTCGATGCGTCTAAAATTGAAGTGATGCCCGTGGCCGAAACCAAGATGCTCACCACCGAGCTCGAAATCACCCAAATGGATGGAAAAGGCATCGGCCTTGCCGTGATCGCTGATCTGAGCGACGTCGATCATGATGGCGATGGCTACATGGCTGGCGCGTTTTCCTGGGCGGGCGATCAGTGGGTGCCGCTGCTGGTGGAGCACAATCGCGGTATGCCGTTTGGCAAGGCGCGGATTTACGAGGAAGGCTCCAAGGTTCTCGCTGAGCTGCACCTCAATCTTGAAACCGATCAAGGCCGCAATTGGCACAAAGCGCTGACGTTCGATCTGGAGCGCGGCAAGCCGGTGCAGCAGTGGTCCTTTGGCTACCGCGCGCTCGAAGCTGAGAAGGTGTTTCGTGGCGGGCGCCAGGGGCGCGTTCTGCACAAGGTCAAAGCCTTCGAAGTCTCCGCCGTTGTGGTCGGCGCGGGCCGGGCCACGCGCACGCTTGAGATGAAACAGTTGAAAGCCGCGCTCAAGGAAGGCGAGTTCAAGAGCCTGATCGAGCAGCTGGGCACCGCCGCCGCTGTGATCCAAGGCGATCCGGACAAGCTTTCGGAAACCGGCCTTAAGCAGCTCACCGAAATTCACGGCGCGCTGGGCGCGGTGCTCCAGGCCAAATCTGCGCACGCGCCCGAACCTGAAAGCGATCCGGAAGGAGACGCTGCGATGGAGCATGAGATCGCGCGGATGATCCTGCGCGATGCGGGCCGTCACCTGGGCAATATCTGATCCGGTTCTGGGGGCCGTTTGGGCGCGATTGTCGATCGGCGCTCAGGCGGCCATAGAAGCGATCTGAGCGTTTTGGGGTAGTGATCCCGCCAAATTTCCAGCGATAGGGGCCTTAGGCCCGCTTAAATCGACCACAGGCGGTGTTTGGCTCGCGGCCTTCCCCCCGATCGCTTCACCAGCGCCGCGCGAGCCCGGCTGCCACCAATTCATCGCCAATCGAACCGCGCGCTGTGATCAGCCGCGCCAGCGTTCGGCCATAGCGATCGTGCCCGCGCCGCTCGATGCGAAAGCGGCGCGCGTTGATCAGCGCCACGAGCCGATCGCGCGCTTCGATCGCTCGGGCGCGTTCGTCGGCGTTCTCAGCGTCCAGCTCGGGCGTGTCGATCGCGGCCAAGCGAATTTTCTC
>JBCBOW010000114.1:0-6170 GCA_039821045.1 Pseudomonadota bacterium | reverse complement strand
TCGCGCAATTCCTGCTCGCTCGGGCGTTTGCCGAGCGTCGCTGTCAGGCTGACGGGCTGACCTTCGCGAAGCACGTCAATCTGAGCGGTGTCGCCTGGTTGGAGATTGGCGATCAGGAAAATGACCGTTTGATCATTGGTCACCTCCTGACCGTTGATGCTGGTGATGATATCGCCGGGGAGAAGCCCAGCGAGATCAGCCGCGCTATCATCCTGCACATTCTGAATGATCTCGCCGCGATTTTCAGGAAGGCCGAGCGAGTTTGCAATATCATCGCTCACTGGTGCGAGGCCGACGCCAAGGAAACCACGCTCGATTTCAAGACCGTCCTTGAGTTGTTCAACAATCGGCGCGGCAATCTCAGCGGGGATGGCAAAGCCGATGCCCACGCTGCCGCCTGAAGGTGAGAAGATCGCATTGTTGATGCCGATGACATTGCCGCGCATGTCAAACAGGGGGCCACCCGAGTTGCCGCGGTTGATGCTGGCATCGGTCTGCAAATAGCGGTCATACGCGCCGCCCTGACCGGTGTTGCGATAGACGGCAGAGACGATCCCGCTCGTCACCGTACCGCCAAGTCCAAAGGGGTTGCCGATCGCGACCACCCATTCGCCAACGCGCGTCTGGCTTGAATCGCCAAACTTCACGAATGGGAAGGTTTCCTCAGACTTGATCTTGAGCACCGCGAGATCGGACGCCGCATCGGCTCCGATCAAATCCGCCTCATATTCCGTGCCATCGGGCATGGTGACGGTGATCTCTTCTAGCGTCGCGCGGTTGTTTGGCGTCACCACGTGGTTGTTGGTGACCACAAAGCCGTCCGCTGAGATGATGAAGCCTGAGCCCAGTGATTGCGCTTCGCGCGTTTCCGGCTGCGCGCGGCCACCGCGGCGCCGATTAAACAGATCAGCAAAAGGCGTGCCTGCAAAAGGATTGCGGCTCACTTCAACACGCTGACGCGTTGCGATGTTCACAACGGCCGGCTGAAGCTGCTCTGTGAGATCAGCAAAGCTTGCCGGAGCGCCTGAGCGCGGCACAATCTGCGTCATCGCTGCTGTATCGTTTTGCGCGACTTGCGCTCCGGCTGGATGGCCGGTGACAAGGGTAAGAGCTGCGCCCCCTGCAAGGAGGGCGCCGGTTAGTCCATATACATACCGCACGGGTCTCACGTCCTCTCGTTCCTTCTCTAGCTGGCCCGCTGAGGCTCACCGAGGTTTCGGCAGGCGGGCTGGGCGCATCGATAAAGCGCCCGAATTGATAGTCAGTTCCGCGTCCCAAATGCGCTGATCCGCACTGAACGTTGTTTGAATGCTATTGCCGCTCGTCGATGCCTGTTGGCATTCGGTCGTGCTGCGAACTCAAGTCCCTTCGTTGTGGGCCCGCGCGCGCAGCCGCCGATCAGCGGCGCCCACGAAACTGGCGCAAGTATTCGTTGTCTGGTGACAGAATGATTGAACTTTCCCCCCGTCCTTCGCCCTTAGCAAAGCTTTGCTCATAGCTCTGCATGGCGCGGTAGAAGTCATAGAAGCCATCATCTTTGCCGAAGCTCTCTGCATAAATGCCCGCAGCCTCTGCATCAGCTTCAGCGCGGATGATCCGTGCATCGCGCGTGCCTTGTGCACGGATGGTGCGGGCTTCGCGTTCACGGTCAGATTCCATCCGCTGGAACGCCGATTGAAGCGGGGCGCCTTCGGGAAGGTCGGTCCGCTTGATCTGCACATCGATCACTTCCGCACCATATTGCCGTGCCTCGCGATCGAGATTGACGCGCACATTCGCCAAGGCGGTGCCACGTTCTGCGGTCAGCATATTGGCAAACGTGCGGCGGCCCAGTTCTTGCCGCAGAGCCGAGTTGAGGATCGGCTCAAGCGCGGTGCGCACGCCGTCGGTTGTACCAGCGCGCTCGATCATGCGGATCGGATCAATGATGCGAAAGCGCGCGTAAGCGTTGACAAGCAGGCGCTGCTGATCGTTCGAAAGCACCTCTTCGTCCGTCATCTCCAGGTCAAGCACGCGCCTTTCGATGCGGCGGACAGATTGGAGGATCGGGAAGCGGAAATACAGACCTGCCGGGTGCGTTTGCTCGACAATGGCGGTGTTGATCGTGCCGATTGGCTCACCGGTCTGAACGATAACGACCTGCTCTTCTTCATTGACAACAAACGCGCTCATCAAAAAACCAACCACAAGGACGCCGATCGCGATGAAGGCCAGGCGGTATTTGCTCCAAACACTGTCCATGATCACTGTCCTCCTTGCGGTGCGCTGGCTGCGGGGGCTGAAGGCGGGCTCGATCGGCGCCGGATTTCCGGCAGCGGCAGATAGGGCGTTACGCCTTCGGCTTCGACAATCGTTTTATCGGTCTGTGCAAGGACGCGCTCCATCGTCTCGTAATACAGGCGCTGGCGCGTGACACCGGGGGCAAGCCGATATTGCTCATAGACTTTGTCAAAGGCCTGCGCTTCACCTTCGGCCTGGGCGATGGTTTGCTGCGCATAACCTTGCGCCTGGTTGCGCGCGCGGTCAGCGTTTTGTTCGGCGACCGAGACATCGCGGAAAGCCTCGACCACCGCGCTGGGCGGGTCAGCCTTCGCGATTTCGACACCAACGACTTGAATGCCAGCGCGATAATTGTCGAGCGAGGTCTGCATGCGCTCACGTACAGATTGCTGGATTTCAGAGCGGCCCTGACCCGTGAAGGTTTCATCGAGGGTTTTTTCTGCAACCGAGGCACGCATGGCTGCTTCGGCCACCTCGTTCACTGTCTCTTCTGGCCAGCCAGCCGAAATTTGAAGTCTTCCAGATTGTTGATCCTCCAGCGCACGATTTAGCTGAGATCGACCAGGTTTTGATCGCCGGTTAGGATCAGTTTTTCGCTCGCGCCGCCCGGAATATTGACCGCGCGAACGCCTTCAACGTCTTCCACATCGACGCTCTGGATCGGGTAAGGCAGCGTGAGATGCAAGCCTTGGTCGAGTGTTCCCGTGTAGCGGCCAAGCGTCTTGACCACAGCATTCTCACCCGGATCGATCACATGAACACCGGTCACAGCCCACCACGCCGCGATCGCGCCGATAATCAGGATCGGGGCCCAATTGCGCCCACCGGGAAGCTCCGGTACGCGGAAATTGGGTCCACCAGGGCCGCCACCGCGGCGCGGGCCTTCAGGGCCGCGGTTCTTGAAGATGTCTTCAATATTGGTTGGCCGACGATTGCGATCACCGCCGCCGCCGGGCAGCCAGGGATTGCGCGGGCCATCCTTGCCGCCATCGCCATCATCGCCAGGCTTATCCGATTTAGGAGCATCATCATTGTCTGATGAACCGCCAGCCCAGGGATTTTTCTTGCCAGCCATTGCCAGAGCCCCGAAGGCCCCGTTTCCAAGCTTGCCCATGTTGTGTTTCAAACCGTCCAAAATTCGCATAATTCCCTTATAGGAACGCAATTCTTGGAAAAACAGGGGTTGGTTGTGCGATTTTGATGGTAGACCCCGTGCGTCTCGCGCAATCCCGCCCTACATCCTTGTATGCTATGAGCGATCAATCTTCTCCCGATTCAGACTTAAGCCCCGCGCAAGCCGAAACTCTGGTGCGCTCCGCTTTGGGTCCAGAGCTTGCCCACCGATTGCGATCGGCGCGACTGACCAAGGGTCGGCTTATCCTGGTGGCTGAAGCTGGCGATCTCTCGGCGGGAAAGCGGGTGGCGCTTGAAGCTGAGATCAAACTCGCAGCGACACGGATCGCTGATGTCAGCGAAGTCCATGTTGCCTTAACCGCAGAGCGCCGCCGCCGTCGCATTATCGCCATCGGATCGGGAAAAGGCGGCGTTGGCAAATCGACCGTCACAACGAACATCGCTGTTGCGCTTGCGCGCATGGGCCGGAAGGTCGGCGTGATCGATGGCGATATCTACGGCCCTTCGCAGCCCAAGCTGCTCGCGACCGAGGGTCAGCGGCCTGCGACGCAAGATGAGAAGCTCGTCGCTGTGGACAGCCCTTATGATGTAAAAGTGCTCTCCATGGGGCACGTGGTTGCACCTGGTAAGGCGCTCGCATGGCGCGGGCCCATGGCTGGAAAGGCTCTTTCGCAATTGGTCGATGCGCAGTGGGATGACACGGATCTTCTCCTGATCGATCTTCCGCCGGGCACGGGCGATGTGCAGCTTTCGATGATGGCGGATAACAAGCCCGACGGCGCAATTCTCGTCTCCACCCCGCAAGATCTTGCACTGATTGATGCAGCGCGCGCGGGGCAATTGTTTGAGCAAGGCGAAGTCCCGATTATTGGCCTGGTTGAAAACATGGCCGGTTATGAGTGCCCGCATTGCGGCACGATCAGCGATCCCTTCGGACAAGGCGGGGTCGAGAAATTTGCCAACGCGCTCGAAATTCCTTTCTTGGGCAGGATCCCGCTGCGGATTGAGACCCGGGTCGCGGGCGATGCGGGCAAGCCCCCGGCGGCAAGCGATGATGCGGGCGCTGCGCCTTTTGCCGCAATCGCCGAGAAGCTCGCGCGCTGGCTCGATACCGGGGCGCTCTAAGCCATGCAGGTGACCCGCCGCGGGCTAGCCGCTGGCGCCGCAATTGGCGGTGGATTGCTGGTCGCCTGGTTTCTTTTGCCGCGCAGTTTTCCCAATCCAATGGTCGCTACAAAAGGCGAGCATGTGTTCGACGCCTGGATCAAGATCGGCGAAGATAGCGTCGTCACCGTCGCTGTTCCTCAACTTGAGATGGGGCAAGGGATCACAACTCTTTTGCCGCAGATCATTGCGCAAGAGTTGGGCGCGGACTGGCGCCAGATCGCTGTGGCACCGGCGGCGATCTCCGGCGCTTATCCCAACATCGCTCTGGCGGAGCGCTGGAGCGCCCTGTGGGATCCGCTGACCGATGGCCTATCGGACACCACCGATGCGATCCTGGCCAAACAATTTGCTCAGATGCAACGCTTTACCGCGACCGCGGATGGCACAGCGCTGGCCGCGTATGAAGAGCCAGCCAGGCTCGCAGCAGCATCCGCTCGAGCGATGTTAGCCAAGGAAGCGGGGGCGCGCTGGGGTGTGACCTGGGAAGCGTGCGAAGTTACCCAGGGGCTTGTGCGCCATGGTGACAAGCAGGCAACCTTTGGTGAATTGGCATCGGCAGCGGCGGATCAGAGCCCGCCCTATCCAGCGCCCATTCGCCCCAAGCCGCCCGCTGAAGAGGTTTTTTCCTCCTCCTCGGGCGCGCAAGCTGACCAGCCCCAGCTCGCTTTTCCCCGGATTGACCTTCCCGCCAAAGTTGACGGGAGCGTCCAGTTTGCAGGCGATGTGCGCCTTCCTGGCATGGTCTTCGCGTCAATCCGCCATGGGCCGAGCGATGGCGCAGAATTGGCGGCGTTCGACCCGGATGCGGCGGCGGATATCTCCGGGCTCGTGGGGGTGGTCAGAGGCAAACGGTGGCTCGCCGCTGCTGCCAAGACGTGGTGGAGCGCAGAGCAGGCCCTTTCGGCAATGGCCCCGAAGTTCTCCGTTTCCTACCCGGTCGACAGCGATGCAATCAATGCGAGGCTAGACACGCTTCTAGAGGGCGGCGATTCGTTTCCGATCGCGGAAACAGGGTTTGGCGCACAAGGCCTCTCTCGCGTCGATTTCGCCCGCCGCTATGAAGTCGAGCCGCATCAGGCAGCGCCGTTGGAGACTGCGAGTGCCAGCGCGCGGTATAGCGCTGGTCGTCTGGAGCTTTGGATTGCGAGCCAAGCGCCCGAGCAAGCGCGGCGCGCCGCGGCAAAGGCGATTGGTTTGCGCACCGAAGATGTCGTTCTCTACCCGATGCCCGCTGGTGGCAGCTTCGATGCAAGGCTTGAGCATGACCATGCGATCGAAATTGCTCTTATTGCGCGCGAATTGGAGCGCCCTGTGCAGCTTACCTGGCCGCGCCGTGACGAGATCATTGGCGCGCGGCCGCGACCGTCTGCTCACATTCTGATCGGTGCGCAACTCGCGCAGCCGCAAAGTGGCTCTGCCGGCAATATCGATGCACTGCGGGTGCGCATTGCCTGTGCGCCCGCCGCGCTCGAATTCGGGCAGCGACTGTTTGCCAATCGCACGTCTTGGGCGGCCATTCGCGAGACCTCAGGGCGCAAAGACCCGATCGCTTGCGAAGGCGCCGTGCCGCCATATCGCTTGCCCAGCTT
>JBCBOW010000113.1:0-6179 GCA_039821045.1 Pseudomonadota bacterium | reverse complement strand
CGCAAAAACCGGCCCAACCGCGCAGCACCTTAGCCCAGCCACGCAAGCGCTTGTCGCGATAGGTGAGCCAGTTGTTGAGCCAGAAGTTGAAGCTCATGGCCGACAGAACCGCAAGTGCCTGAGCCAGCGCAAACCCTTTGCTGAAACCGAAGAACAGCGTTGAAAGCACAACCATGTGAACGATCACACCTAGCGCACCGACAGTGCCAAAAAGGGCAAACCGCGTAGGGATCAGGCGCCCCAAAGCCTTGTCATAGAGGCCCGCCAGAAAGTCGAACACAATGGCCCGGTCCAGCTTGCTCGTGCCTTCGCGGCGGGCGGCAAAATCGAGCGGGAATTCGCGCACCTGCATCGGCGTATCGCTGGTTGCCAGCAGATCGAGCAATATCTTGAAACCAATTCCGGAAAGGCGCGGCACCAGAGCGCGCGCTTTGGCGGTGGTGAGCATGAAATAGCCGCTCATCGGGTCCGACAGTTCAACCCCGGTGATCAACCTTGCGATCGCATTGGCAAGGCCAGTGAGGCGTTCGCGCTCGGGCTCGGCCCAGTCAGCCGTGGATGCTCCCGGCGCAAATCGGCTCGCGACGCAGATGTCACATTCCCCCGCCCGAAGGCTCTCGAGCATTTGCGGGAGCAGCGCCGGATCATGCTGATGATCGGCGTCCATCACCGCGACAAAAGGCGCTGCGGTGGCGCAAAACCCTTCAATCGCAGCGCTCGCCAATCCTCGGCGGCCAATTCTCTGGATCACGCGGACCCGGCGGTCCCCAAGCGCCAGGCAGCGCGCTTCATCTGCGGTGCCATCAATGCTGTCATCATCGATGATCAGCACCTCCCAGCCCTCGCTCCCCAAAGCGCCTTCGATCCGTTCGATGAGGGGCGCTAGATTGCCGCGCTCATTGAGCGTGGGGAGAATGATCGCGAGGTCGAGCATCGCCGCGGTCAGATCACAGGCGCTCGCACACCGCCGCACCAATCGCCGCGCAACCACTCTCACCGCCGAGATCGCGCCCACGCACACCGTCTGCCAGTGCGGCTTCGACCGCGCGTTCGATCCGCGCGGCATCCTCATCACGGCCAAACGAATGGCGCAACATCATCGCCGCGGACAGGATCGTCGCCATCGGATTGGCGACGCCTTGGCCCGCGATATCAGGCGCTGAACCATGGATCGGCTCATACATACCGAATGTGCCGTAAGCGGTCTGGCGCGCGCCGAGCGAGGCGCTGGGAAGCAGCCCGATCGAGCCAACCGCTGCGCTTGCAAGATCAGAGAGGATATCGCCGAACAGATTGCCGGTGAGGATGACGCTGAACTGAGCGGGATTGCTGATGATCTGCATGGCGGCGTTGTCGACATACATGTGAGCGAGCGCGACGCCGGGATATTGCGGTGCCACCTCAATCACGGTGTCGCGCCAAACCTGGCTGGTTTCAAGCACATTGGCTTTGTCGACACTCATTACACCTGTGCCAAGGCCCTGCGCTGCGCGAAAGGCGACCTCGGCAATGCGCTGGATTTCGGGCACAGAATAGGCCATCATGTCCCAGCCCTCGCGCTCGCCCTCACCCGTCTCTCGGATGCCCTTCTCTCCGAAATAGACATCGCCTGTAAGCTCGCGCACGATCAGCATGTCGAGTTCGCGCGCGGTTTCAGGTTTCAACGGAGAGAGATACTCAAGGCCCTCAAAAACCTTGGCCGGGCGAAGATTGGCGAAAAGATCCAGCTCTTTGCGCAAACCAAGCACCGCCTGCTCCGGGCGCAGATGTCGCTCCAACCCGTCGCAATCCGGATCGCCCACCGCACCAAAGAGAACCGCGTCCGCAGCGTGCGCCATCTGAAGCGTTTCAGCGGGCAAAGGCTGTCCCTGGCGCTTGTAAGCAGCGCCGCCGACATCGCCTTCGAAGAGGGTCAGACCTGGCAAATCAAGCGCTTCGAGCACCCGCACCGCTTCGCTCGTCACCTCGGGGCCAATCCCATCACCCGGCAAAACCGCAATCTTCATTGTAAACCCTTCACTTCACCATCCGGGCAAGCCGCTCGCCCAGCAAAACGCGCGCGGCCATAACATCGCCCGGGCTGTCAGCAAGAACATAGCGCGCGAGTGGACGATGCAATTGGCGGAAAGCTTCAAACTGTGCCTCGAGATCAGCGTCCAGATCAGGCTTTGCCCCCCCATACCCGAGCTCGCGCAGCAGCATCGCTTCATAGGCAACCATCACAGCGAGCCATCCGCGTGCAGATGGAGCAGCGCAGATTGCATCAAGCAATGCGCCAAGTCCGGCGTAAAGCGTTGGATAGGGATTGCGCTCTGGCAGCGTGGTGGCGGTCAGCGCTGATGCCCATTGGATCGCAGCGGCAGGCAGGGGCTCGCTAAGCCAAGGACCGCAGCTGCGCTCAAGCTCGATCCGGGCAAAGGGCAGCTGGCTCGCGGACCGCGCGCGCAATTCGAGCGCGACGCGGTTGCCAGGGATGATGACCGGGCGCATCTGTCGACCCCGCCCGCCGGCCACATATCCAGCAACGATGCCAAACTCTTCGGTCAAAAGCCGAGCAATGGACGCGGTTTCCCCATGCGCGCGAGCAGCGACGAGGATAGCAGGCGCGCTAACATTCATAAGCGCGCAAATCGCGGATTACTTGCCTGCGAGTTTGGCCTCAAGGTCAGCGACTTTCGCTTCGAGCGCGTCAGCCTGTTCGCGCGCCTTTTGCGCCATCGCCTTAACGGTCTCGAACTCTTCGCGACTGACGAAGTCCATTCCGCCCAGCGCTTCACGCATGCGTTCACGTGCGCTTTCTCGGGCCTCACGCGTCATGCCAGCCATCGTGCCAGCGGCGCTGTTTGCCAGTTTGACGAAATCGGCGATGATTGGGTTTTCGCTTTGCATAGCGGCTATGTGGTCCTGTTAGAGGCGCATGTCTAGAGCGTAACTTCAACCGCTGCGCCGGCCCCGTTTTGGACCCCTCCATCGGGGTTTTCGACCCAGAATTGGTAATTGAGCACGGTCGCAAAACACACCCAGCCAAGATAAGGCACGAGCATCAGGCTCGCGGCCGGTCGGACACGCCAGAATGTTACCAAGACGATCAAGAGCGTCGCGATTGCCAAGCCCAAGACGATCAATCCCCCCACCATATTCTGCATCCCGAAGAACACCGGCGTCCATGCAAGCGTGATCGGAAAATGGACAATGAAGGCGCCCAGCGCGGCAATCCGTCCGTAAGCGCCCCAGGCGCTCACCACGAGTGCGAGCGCAAAGCCGATCAGTGTAAAGAGCAATCCCCACACGATCCCGAAGGCCGCTGGCGGTGGAAAGATGGCGGGCTTTTTGAGGCTTTGAAACCACAGCGTATCCGGCCCACCGAGCTGTCCGGAAAGAAAGCCGATCAGCACGATAAGCGGTACGAGAAACAAAGACCAGCGCAAGAAGCTTGCGCGCAACTGGGCTTTGGAAGCTAGGAAATTCATGCTGTTGAGCGCGAAGCCCCTCCTAAGCTTTGCGCCATGGCCGCACCTGTTTTGTTGGGCGCGATTCGACGCTGGGATCCGGAAGCGCTGCGATACACGACGCAGGCAAAGCGTCCAATCAAGGCACGTGCGAGGCTTGTGTGAGGCCCGAAATGAAACGCTCCCCATTGAGCATTTAGCGAGAGCGACAAAGCTTTTGTGTAAGTCTTGCAAGTTTCGTTAGCGCCCCTGCCACATTGTGCTAGGCTTGCCACAATCTTGCCGCGATTCGTTGGCGCAGGCGGCGGGAGCATTCTTTTTGCGCCTCTTTCATTCTGTGCCCAATAATGGGCAAGGTTCAGGGGAACACACACATGAAAAAAACCAACTTTGCATCGATGCTCGCCGTTGCCGGCGGTCTCGCTGTTACCACCGCTGCTTGCTCGGCTCCGGCTGAAGAAGCTGCCACCGAAGCGGATGCGATGTCGGTTGAAGCCTCAGCTTGCTGTGCCGCAGCTTGCTGCGCCGCTGAAGGTTGCGCTGCTGAAGGTTGCGCCGCTGAAGGTTGCGCCGCTGCTTGCTGTGCCGCTGAAGGCTGTGAAGCTGCCAAGTGCGAAGCTTCATGCTGTGCCGCTTCATGCTGCGCCGCTTCGTGCTGTGCCGCTGCCGAGTAATCGGAACAGCGCGTGAGCCCGCGCCTTCGTGGCGGGGCGCAAACGTAACAAAAAGGCCGGTGGCAGCGAATATGCTGTCACCGGCCTTTGCTTTGAGGCCTTCACCTCTCGTGCTAACGCTAAAGCTATGACCATGACCCCAGAACAAGCCGCTCACACTGTTATTGAAACCATCACCCAAATGGCTGCTGAGCAGCGCCCTTTGATGCTTCGAGTAATCCCGGAAGAAGGCGCGACGTTCTGGACGCATTATCCGGAAAAAGATGCGCGCGATAAATTCTGCAAGGCGCGTTGGTATTACCATGTTCACGCGGCGGGCGACCGCGACGAGGATGAACATGGACACTTCCACCTCTTCCTGCATCGTACGCAATTGCCAAAGGGGCTGGAGCCGCGCGTTTGGCCACCTCAGGGCGAGGATGCCAAAGCGCATGTTACCCATCTGATCGGTCTTTCGATCGACACGGTTGGCATCCCGCGCGCCTGGTTTGCGGTCAATCGCTTTGTAACCAACGAGTTTCTTTACCCTGCCGATGTGATGATCGAGCACTTGCCCGCCTTCAACGTCGATCACACGCAGGAAGACGATCTGGTCAATCGCTTCGTCACCGCGATGGTCGCACTTTATCGGGATGAGATTGCCGAGCTGCTGCGTCAACGCGATGCGCGGCATGCTGAACTTATTGCTGAGCTCGGCGAGAAAGACGCATATGAGAAAGAGAGCGGGGTTGATGTGCTTGCGCAGATCCCGATCGACTTGGACGCCAAGATCGGCTCGCTTGAGCTGGAAGAAGCATAATCAAGCGCAGCGCACGTCAACTTCGCGAGGCGTAAACCAAAAACTCCACGTTGCCTTGCGGCCCTGTGATCGGGCTCGGCACGATCCCTTCAACGCACCAGCCAAGGCCCTCAAGCCATTCGCGCACTTCGTCACACACCCGCGTGTGCAGCGCAGGGTCGCGGACTACCCCGCCCTTGCCCACTTCGCCTTTGGCCACTTCGAATTGCGGTTTGATCAGCCCCACAAAACGGCATCGCGGCGCAGCCAGCTCAAAGGGGCGCTCCAGCACTTTGGCAAGGCTGATAAAGCTTGCATCGCAAACCACGAGATCGCATTCGCGCGTGACATGCTCGCGCGTCAGAATACGTGCGCTGGTCTGCTCCAGCACGGTAACACGCTCATCCTGGCGCAGTTTCCAAGCAAGCTGGTTGGTCCCGCTATCGACCGCAAAGACGTGAGCGGCGCCATTTGTTAAAAGAACATCTGTGAAACCGCCGGTGGAGCTGCCGATATCCATCGCGACCGCGTTGCGCACATCGATTGCAAAATGATCCAGCGCATGCGCCAGCTTGATACCCCCGCGGCTAACCCAAGGGTGATCTCGCCCGCGCACGTCAAGCGGCGCATCAGCAGCGATCTGCTGGCCCGGCTTTTCAACTTTGGCCTCGCCCGCAAACACCACACCCGCCATGATCAGCGCCTGCGCGCGCGTGCGGCTTTCTGCGAGCCCGCGTTCGACCAGCAGTTGATCGACACGGCATTTGGGCGAAGATTTCGGTGGCTTTGTCATGGACCTGAAAGGCGTTAGCGCGCATTGGGGAGGCATGAAAGCAACCTACCTCTTCATGTCAGCGGCTCTTACGATAACCATGGCTGTCGCGGCCTGTGCGTCGAGCGTAGAGTCTCTCAATCCCGCTCCTGCCGCAACCGCCGAGACCAGCGCTGCTTCGACCCCCGCGCCGCAACCTGCGGCAAACGAACCTCAGCCCGCGCCTGAGCCCACACCGGTCGTGAACGAACCGGAATATGCCAACTATCTCGATGCGCCGCAGACGCCGGGCACTTGGGAATTCGAGGACGAGCCGAGCGAGAAGCTCGCTCTGTTCGGAATAAATCCGCGTCAACCGATCTTCCTGATCCGCTGCGGCGATGGCCAGATCGCGCTCGCCAGAGCCACGGATAGGTCGCAAAGCGAAACCCGCGCCATGAGCGTGACCACCGAGACCATAACGCGCCAATTACAGGCGAGCCCTGTGCCCCAGCGCCCCGATCTCC
>JBCBOW010000112.1:0-6222 GCA_039821045.1 Pseudomonadota bacterium | reverse complement strand
CATTCTCGCGCCAATACGCGCCTTCCGCTTCGCTTGTTTCTTCGCTTTGCGATTCAGCCGACGATGCCGCGCTTTCAGCGCCCGCATCATAGGCAACATCGCCCGATCCTTCGAAGCTATCAGCTCCGGGATCGGCAGTGTTCCCTTGGTCTACCATGACACTCTCCCAATTTGAGTGGAGATCCGCTGTCCATGAGCCCCAACGCGCACGGGTCTTCGGATCTTGGCCGCAAGGCTATGCTGCCACAGCCTTCGCAGCGAGAGCGACTTTAGTCTTAGGGGTAAGCGGAGGCCGACTTAGCCATATTCGAGCTGTTCAAGCGTAACCCCCGGGGGAAGCCGGGAGATTTGCGCCTGGAGCAATTCTGCCGCGCTGATCGCGTCTGTCAGTGCGTCATGCGCCGGGTAGTCCGGCAAACCATAGCGCTCCCGGCATGCGGCCAGCCTATACGCGTCCTGGCCCATGAGATTGGGTTGGATGCGGCGCTCCAGCGTGAGCGTGCAGATCATGCGAATAGGCAAGTGGCAGTTGAACATCTTCCTGATCGCATGCTGCAGCGCCGTTTGCTCGATCTCAGCGCAGTGAGCGACCATGATCCGCCCGCCAAGCGCTGCCGTGAGTTGGAGCAGGACCTGGCTCACGGGCTCGCCTTGCGCCGCGCGCTGCTCACCAATGCCATGGATGGTCACAGCCTCTGCGTTAAGCTCGGCATAGCTGCGAATGTCGAGCGAGACGGCATCCTTCAGCGCAACGCGATCGCCCGTGTAGGAGAGCCATCCGGCCTGCAGCAGGTGCGCGCCTCTGGTAAGGCCATCGAGTTCGAAATCGAGCGCGAGGTAGGGCGCTTGATCTGCTGGCGTATTGGGCGCGGGCCATGATGCAGCTGCGTATGCTTGGATCGCTTCGATATCGACCGAGCGCAAGGCTCCAAGAGCGCGCTCGAAGCGCCAAGTCGCTAGCCGGCTGCGCAGCATCTCACGCGATCCCTCCGGCATGATTGCGCCGCAAGCCATCCAATCCTTCGCGGATCACGCTGAAGGCATCCTTCAGATAGTCTCGTTCCAAAGAGGAAAGGTCAGCCGGTGCGATTGCGTTATCCGGTGCCTCGCCGCGTTCGACTTGCCGCGCTTGATGCTCGATCCTGAGATCATTCACAAACAGCAGGGCGTCTTCCAGACTGCGCGCGTCATCCTTGTTCATCTTGCCCGCCTCGGCCAGCGCGCGCAGCCGGGCGATGGTGCCAACCTCCTGCAAGCCCGCGGCGAGCGAGAGGGTGCGCGCGATATCGATGATCGGCATGATCGCCTGGGCCTTGGCATTGAAGACTTTCTGGCCATCGCTCGCCTTTTCCAGCACCAGATTGCGAAAAAAGCCCAGCGGCACTTTCGAGCGCAGCGCATCGCGTGCAAGGAAGCTGATGAAGAGTGGATTTTCTTCGAACAGAGCGATGACTTCGCGTCGCAACCGAGCAACGAGCGATGCGTCGCCATGCACGGATCGCATGTCGAAGAAGATTGTGGCGCGCAGCACCTTGTCTTCGGTCGGCCGGGCGACCCATCCGAGATATCGGTCCCGCCAACCCTTGAGAGTGAGGCGCTGCTCTGCGTTCTTGGCCATGATCCCGCCCTTGCAATAGACGAACCCGCAGGCATCCAGAATGTCAGAGATGCGCGTGCCCAAAGCTTCGAAATAGGCAAAAGCGGCTTCATCGGCGGCATCGTCAATCACAAGGCCGTTGTCCTGATCGGAACCCACGAGCTGTTCTTCGCGCGCAAGCGAGCCGAACACCACGAGCGCATAGGGGCAGGGCGGCGGGCCGAGTTCGTCTTCCGCCAATTGCGCGGCGCGGCGATGAACAGCCTCGCCCAAAGCCGAAGTGAAGCGCATCGCATGCGCAGCGTGCGCGCCGCTTGCGATCATGGCGGCAAAGCTCTCCGGGATGCGCTTGGCGGCTTCGATCAATTCATCAGCGTTTCTCGCTTTGGCGATCATCATCCCGGCATCGATCGCATTCGCACCAATCGCGGAGAGGATGTCCGTGGCCGAGAGGATGGCGGCGAGCGAGCCGCTCTCATCAATCAGCGGGACATGGCGAAAGCCCCCGCTCGCCATCATCGCCATCGCTTCGGAGACCGGGCTGTGTGTGGGCAGAATGAGAGGCCCTGCGGTCATCACTTCGCTGATCGGTGTCTCAAGCGATAGCCCGGCTGCGACCACTCGTTTGCGCAAGTCCTTATCAGTGAAGATGCCCGCGAGTTGTCCCTCGTCACACACGGCCAGCGTCGACACGTCCTTTTCTGCCATCAAAGCCACCGCTTGGGCGATTGACCATGTGGTCGGGCAGGTGACAGGGCCTGAACGACCGATCAGCTCGCCGACCTGGCGTCCATCGAGCGCAAACCCGCTTGCCTCGCGGCGTTTCGCCAGCGCGTGTTTGATCCGTGCCGCTTCATCTTCTGCGAAATGCGCTGCAAACTGCGGCGAGTTCTTGCGCAGTCTGTGAAAGTGATCTGCGGGGATGGCATAGAGCAACGTGTCTTCAAGCGCCGCCGTTGTGTTGCGCACTTCGCCGCCGCGCAGAAGCGAGGGATACGCAAAGCAGGCCCCTTCGCCAAGCCGGGCCGACAATTCTTCGCCTGCGAGCATCAGCTCCACCGCGCCGGAGCGCACGACATACAGGCGATCGTTGGTTTGGCCCGCTTCAATGATGGTAGCGCCTGCTTTGTGGTAAGTGACTTCGACCGCCCTCGAGACATCTGCGAGCGCGGCCTCGTCAAGGTCGTCAAATGGCGCCGCTGTGCGCAGGAACCGGACAACTTCGCTGATTTCGCTCGCCATGCGCCGGGTTATAGCAAACCACGCGCGGCCCGTCGCTTCAGACGAAAGGCGAAGCTGTGGGCTAGTCGAGGCCCAATTCGGACAGGTTCATGGTAGCCGCCGAGAAGCTCGCGGTTGCCAGTCTGCCGTTCAAGTCAGCCCGGATCGCGCGGATTTGTGCATCAGCGGCGCGCTCTTCGCGCAAATTGACGAGGAAGAAATCGCCCGCACCCAGCGCGAAACGCTTGCGTTCCGCGGCAACCATCGTGGTCGCTTGCTCCACTTCATCATCCGCCAATTGCGCCAAGCGCAGCGCTGCATTGAGGTTGGTCAGAATATTGTCGAGCTCAACTTCGATCTGGTCGGCGGTGCGTTGCTGGCGCAGCTCCATCTCTCGCAGCTCAGCCTCAGCGCGGCGCAGACGGCCCCTGGCTGCGCGCCGTTGCAGCGGCACTTTGAACGTCACCCCCACGACAGTATCGGTTGAATCGAAGGTCGGCCCGCCATCACCGATCGGCCCGAAATCCCGGCTCAACTCGACGCTGAAATCAAGTTTGGGTTGCATATCATTGCGGCGCAGCGCGACCTTGTTCTGCGCGCGCTCGAGCATGATCCGGAAATTGCGCAGCTCGGGGCGCTGCTCAAGGATATCGTCGCGTCTCATCGCCAGCAGCGATTGCATGTCCGGCAAGGTCGCCAGCCCGGTTTCGTTAGGCAGTTGCTCACGCTGGGGCACAATCAACGCGCCGCGCTCATCGCGCAGATAATAGGAGAGGCTGTTGGCCGCCGTCAGAAAATTGCGATTGGCTTCTTCGAGCAGGGTCTTGCGGCGAATGACATTCTGCTCGTTTTCCGTCAGCGCAATGCTGGGTTGCGCCCCCGCACGCACCTGGCGCGATAGGCCGACGACCCGCGCTTCGGCGATTTCGAGCAGTTCTTCATAGACCCGCACCTCGCTCCCCGCGGCAACCCAGCGCCAATAGGCCCGCAGCGCTTCAAACTGCACATTCAATTGAACCAGCAAGACATCAAGGCGCGCCTGGCTCGCCGCTAGACGCGTGTCTTCCAAGGCAAAGCGGCGCGCATCAATCTGGCTGTCTTTCAGGATTGAAAACAGCGCGCCGACCTTGAATTCGCCAAGCTCGTTGGTGTTAAAGATGTTCTCATAGATCGGGAAGGTGCCATCAGAGATGCGGTAGCTTCCAAACACTTCGGCCCCCAGCGGGCGCAGCGGCTGGGTCGCTTTCACCTCTCCAAAGCCGCCTGAAAATGTCCCGGTGTAGCGGTCATAATACTCAGCGTTGAGGATAAGGTCGAAAGCACCGTCTGCGCCGAGCTGATCCGCGCGCGCTGCTGCCTCTCGTTCGAAGCTCTCAAGGATACTCGGGAAAGTAAGCGCGGAGGACCGCAGAACCTCTTCGGGCAGCAGCTCTCCCTCGCGCAAGGCCTGAGCGAGCGGTTGCTCATTGGGTTCAATATCCTGTGCAGCCGCGCCTGAGGCGAGAGCGGTGAACAGCATAATGATCAGACCCAGTCCCGCGCGCAGCGTGGCCCGGTTTGCATCGCTTTCGCGCATCGTTCAGCCGGCTTGTCCGCTGGATGGGGAATTGAGAGAGGCAGCAGCGGTTGTCCCACCGCCCGCCGGAAGCTCAGGCGGGAAGTTGTTGAGCTGTCGCCAGATCTCATAGCCCACCGGCACCGTTTCAAGCAGCACCCAGGCCTGGACAGCCGCGCCAAAGCGGACGAAGCGCTCTTCGGGCCAGGGGATCGGTTCGCTCGTGTCTTCGCGAATGAGGACGCGGAACCGGCCATCTGGTTGAGCCGATTGGTCGACCGCAATAACGATTCCGCCAAATGTGCCGACGGCAACGGACGGCCAGCCACTAAACTGAACCGCTGGCCAGCCTTCAAACTGGATGCGCGATTTGGCGCCCGGTGTGATCAGAGCGACATCGCGGCCGTCAACGAAAATCTCGATGACACGCTCAGAGTTTTCCGGAACGAAGGTCGCAAGGATGTCGCCAGCGTTGATGAAAGTCGCCGCATCGCCGCCATTTATGCTCTGGATAAACCCGTCACGCGGGGCCGTGACGAGCTGGTTCGACTGGCGCGAGAGGCTGACATTAGTGCGTGCCAGGTTGGCTTCGGCTTCAGCCACACTGCCACGCATCTGGTCGACGCGGATAAGCGCCTGCTCGTAATCACGCCGCGCCGCGAGACCGGCTTCGAAAAGCTCCTGCATGCGTCGTTGATCGATTTGCGCGGTCGCAAGCGCGCTTTTGGCGGCTTGAAGCTGGACTTCGACTTGCGCGCGTTCGGCTTGCAAGCGCTCGATCAATTGCGGATCGATATCAGCGATGCGCGCAATCGGATCGCCTTTTTTGACCGCGCTGCCATCGCGCACAAACCATTCCTCAATCCGCCCGGAGACAAGCGCGTTGATATCCTGCTGGCGCTCATTGGGGTTAAGCGTGGTCACCACACCGCGCCCGCCGGTGTTCTGGACCCAGGGCACGTAAATGAGGAACGCCACTGTCGCGACCACGGTCAACAGGATAATCACGAAAACAGCGCGGAAGATCTTGGGTGTGCGGATCCCTTCCAGCACACTGAAATGCGCCATATCCTGTTCGATCGCTGCCATGATTACTGCCCCACGGTGCCGAATTTGGGCTGGACGGGGCGGGGGCCTTGCGTGTTGCGCGGAGGTTTGGCGTTGGCGGCGAGACAGAACTCGTCGAAATTGTCGAAATAGCGTTGGCGCTGGGCCTCGAGATACAGGAAGCTGTCGAAACCAAGATCAATCCGACGGTTCGAGAAGTAGATCACGGTTGAAAAGGATTGCTGCCTCAGATCATTGATCGCGGCTGCAAGGTGATCTTCATCGATGAGGTCAAACAACCGGCTGAGCACGAGGATGCGAGGGCGCTCCAAAAGCGCGTTGGCAAGCTTCAATTGCTGCAGCTCAACCGAGGATAGCGGCCAGCCGGTGGCGGCGACTGGCGTGTCCAAGCCATCATCGAAGGTAGAGATTGTGTCTATCAGGCCCACCGTTTCAAGCGCGCCGACCATCCGTTTCGAGGCGGTCTCCTTGCACGACAACGCAAGATACTCACGCACGGTCATGCCCACAAAAGTGGGGCGATCAAGCACGTGCACGTTCTTGCGCAGATTGTGAGCCTCGATGTCCTGAAAGTCGACACCGCCCATGGTCGCAAAGCCGGTTTCGGGAAGCTCATGCATCTTCAAAATGTTGGTAAAGAGCCGCTGCACGCCGTGGTGGCTAGCGCCCGCCATCACGATCGCACCTGAAGGAATTTCGAAGTTGAACTCCGCGTCTTCATGGCGCGCAGTGCCGCGCACCCCGTTGAACACCAGCGTATGCTCGGTCACGTTGATAGGAT
>JBCBOW010000111.1:0-6282 GCA_039821045.1 Pseudomonadota bacterium | reverse complement strand
ACCAGATCGCCGGATCATCAGCTGCGTCCTCATTGGGCGTGCCCACGGGGATGGTCTCCCCGCGAGCGACAACCGTCACCGCAGGGTCGCCACCGCGATCCTCAGGCGCGGGGATTGAAGCGCACGCCGCCGCGATCCCCAACACGCTCAAGGCGAAACCATGAAACGGACGCAGCATGATCAGAAGGTCAGGCGGATGCCGCCCTTCATCGTCCAGTTGTATTCTTCATACTGGAGCAGGTTTTCGCGCCCGCCAAAGCGGTTGAACGCGAAGAACTTGGCATCGTTGATGTTGATCCACTCGTAATAGACCTGGACGTTGTCGCTCACCTGATAACGCGCGGTGAAATCGAGCTGGAAGTGATTGTCCGTGAAGCGGTCAAAATCGGGGCCATCGCCGTTGATCTCGTCAAGGAACCCATCGCGATAGGTGCCGGCAAGACGCAGGTTGAGGCCGTATTTGTCATAGCCCAGCACTGCGTTGAACGTGTTCTCGCTTGTCGCAGGCAGGGCGATTTCGCGGAAAGTCGGCGTGTCGGTGACGCTGCCAATATCGCCATCGACGATCTCGCCGCTAGCATCGGTGTAGGTGTAATTGAACTGCACCAGCGTGCCATCGAGGAAGCCGGGGAGGAAATCGAGCTTCTGGAAGAAGCTGAATTCAAAGCCGTAGATTTCCGCGCTCTCGCCGTTGATCGCGGTCTCGGCCTCTTCAAAGTCGACGCCCAGGAACGAGCCCGGCGTGTCGAGCACGACGCCGGTGATGTAGTCCTCGATATCCTTGTAGAAGAAGCCGCCCGTGATCGCGCCGTTGTTCGACATGTAATATTCGACCGTGGCGTCGATGTTCCATGCTGTCGTCGGGTCAAGCGTCGGGTTGCCGATCACCGCTTCGTTGTCTTCATCGATTTCAAAGCGCGGGGCGAGCTGTTCAAAGTTCGGACGCACCAGGCTGCGATAACCCGCCAGACGCATGATCAGATTGTCCTGCGCGGCGTAGCGGATGTTGAGGCTGGGCAGGAAGTGATCGTAGTCGCGCTCAAACTCGACCGGGGTGACAAAGACGTTCTCATCTTCATCAACCAGCGTTTCAAAGCCTGAAAGCGTGTTGTCGGTGCGCTCATAGCGCAGACCGCCGATCACCAGCAGTTTCTCGCTTTCCCACCGGCCCAGCAGGTAGGCTGCGAGGACATCTTCTTGCACTTCGTAATCTTCGTTGGCGCTGTCGACTGCGGAGTCGGGCTGGACCAGTTCGAAAGTGTTCTGATTGGCAAAGAAGAAATCGCTCGCCTCGGTCAGGCCGGGAAGCGGGGAAAGATCAGCGAGCGTGTTGGACGGGCCTTCGCCCAGCACATCAGCAAGCGTGTAATCATCGCGCTCGTAAAATTCGATCGTGCCGTTGAAGGTCTTCTCGCGGAAGCGCGCCTTGAGGCCGCCCTGCACCGTGAAGACGCCGGCATCGGAGATGAAATCGTAGCCCAGATCGATCCGGCCAGCGAATTCTTCATCTTCAGCATCGGAAAGCGCGGTCAACTCAACTTCGTCGAGCTCATAGAGCGAGGGATCAACAAAGCCCGCGGAATTGCCGCTCACATTGAAGGCCGGGATGCGCGGATCGGCATAGTTAAAGCCGATATCGAGCCCGGTGTCTTCGAACTCGGCCTTGAACACGGTCGGGTCAACCGAGCCTTCTTCAAATTCCGACGACTTGGCCCAGCTGATCGAATATTCAGCGTTGAAATTGCCGACATTGGTCTCACCGCCAAACACGATCGTGCGGATGCGCTGGCGCTCAAAGCGGTCCTTCACGTCGCGCTCGATCTCGATGACCGTTTCATCTTCGGGGTCAGCGGGATCGCGGATGTCATCAAAGCTCGGCGTAAGGCCTGAGCCGCTGACATTCGCATCGCCAAGGCCGAAGATCAGGCGACGGCGGAATTCCTGATCGTCAAACTGGCTCCACACGCCTTTGAGGTAAAGGTCGGTGTTGTCATCAAGGCGCAGGTCAAAGCCAAGGTTTGCGCTGATGCGCTCGCGCTCGACGAGGTAATCGCGATATTGGACTTCTTCGGAATAGATCAGCCCGCCATCCTCGGTCCAATCGTCGGCCTCGACATTGTCGGTCTGGAACTGGCGATTGTAGAACGAGATACCGCCGGTCACGCCGAAATTGTCAGTGAGGCGGGTTGAGAAGATCGCCGAGAGGTCCGGGGTCAGCTCATCGCGCAGCTCGTTATAGCTGCCGCCAAGGCGCACCGCGTAGAGGTCTTCGCGGCGGTCAAACGCGCTTGCGGTGTTGATCTCGATCGAAGCGCCGATCGTGTCCGCGTCCATGTCTGGCGTGAGCGACTTTTTGACTTCGATCGATTCGATGATTTCCGACGAGACAACGTCCAGCGCCACCGCGCGGATATCGCCTTCGGGCGCCGGGATGCGCACACCGTTGAGCGAGGTAGCGTTCAGGTTCGGATCAAGACCGCGCACTGCAACGAAGCGGCCTTCGCCCTGATCGTTGAGAACGTTGATACCGGGCAGGCGGCGAAGGCTTTCCGCCACGTTCTGATCGGGGAACTGGCCGATCGCATCGCGCGTCAACACGTCGGAGACGCCGTCCGCGGCGCGTTTGCGTGAGAGCGCTGAGGCCTGGTTTGCGCTTTGCCCGATAACCAGAATGCTCGAGCCTGATTGCCCCATTGCAAAGTTTTGGAAGACCCGCCCTTCCGCTGGGACATTGACCGTGAAGCGAACCGGCTCGGCCCCGATATAGCTCGCGGTGATCGTGTATGTGCCCTCGGGCACGTCGTTGAAAACGTAAGAGCCATCGCGCTCTGTTACCGTGCGTCGGCCGAGCTCTTCGATCCGCACTTCGGCGGCTTGCAGCACGTCCGTGTCCGTTGCGTCGGCAACGATCCCTCGAACTTCGCCAGCCATCGCCGAAACACCAGAAACGGCAAACGCCAAAGCGGCGCTCCCCGCGAGCAAGCGGAAACGTGTCATGATAATACCCCCCGAACTGATCAGCCTGAGATCACGAGGGCTCAAATAATCGTGCGCCATGACAGACAAGCGACGAGGACATGACAGTTGCATGAAGCGCGGTGGAGCGAGCGATCTGTGGCACGAATGATACAGGTGGCACTGGGCTATGATCGTTACCCTAGGGAGAGCGAGCATGGTGCCAAGATCAAATCACAAAAAACTGAGCCGGTGCCTGTGATTTTGCGAATTGAGACGCCGCGATTCCGATAAAAGATTAGCGCCCGCTCTCCCATTCACAGCACGAAGACACCGATGATTGACGGCCTCTCCCAGCTAGAAATGAACTGGCGCTCGGCGCTTCTCGCGGTGCTAATGCTGTGCACGCTGGTGAGCGTGATCTACCTCGTGCGGCGCGATGTGGAGCGGCGCGCTGCGCTTTGGATGGTGCTGTTCGTTGTCGCGGCGTGTCTCTCAGCGGTGCCGCTGATGATCGGGTTTGCTGGCGCTTATCGCATTTGGCCCGGCCTGACCTTTTTGCCGACGCAAACGGCTTTGCTCTTCGGGCCAGCGATCCTGCTGCATTCGCAAATGCTGATGCTCAAGAATCCGAGTCCGCGCTGCCTCTGGCTGTTGACGCCTGGCCTTGTCTATCTGCTCTATCAGGTCTGGGCCTTCGCGTTCCTTGGCGATTACAAAGCCAAGTGGGCGTTTAACGATGCGTGGCATGAGCCCTACATCTTCCCGACAGCGATGATCGGGGCCTGGGCGTTGATGGCTGTGTGTTTCGGGCTCATCTGGAGGTTGCGCGGGCGCTACATGCAATGGCTGGAAGACAACCATTCCGATGGCGATCGCTTCAACCCTGTCTGGCTTTCGCACAGCATCATCCTTGCCAGCATCGCCGGGATCCTCTGGGCGCTTGAGGTTATCTTTGAGCAATGGGTGGGCCATTCCTATGGTGACGTCTTCCTCTGGAACGTCTCGGCGCTGCTCGCGGTCTTCATCATCACGCTGGAGGCGCTGACCGGGATCACACAGCCCTTTCCCAAGATGGGCGATGAGGCCGAGCGCGAAGCGGCAGAACCAAAGGAGCCGGGAAGCCGCGATTGGGTGCTCGAAGGTACGCGCCTTAAAGCCGCCGTGCTTGAGAACAACTGGCATCTGGATGCCGGGCTGACGCTGCATGTCCTTGCGCGGCGGTTCGGGATGAATCAGCTCTATCTCTCGCGCGCGATCAACCAGGGGCTGGGCGAAAACTTCAGCACCTTTATCAATGGCCTGCGGATCGAACATGCCAAGCGCCTGATCCGTGAGGCTGATGGCGGACGCTCAATCATGGATATCGCGCTCGCTTCCGGCTTTGGATCAAAGGCGAGCTTCAACCGCGCCTTTCGCCATCACACCGGCAGCAGCCCGACCGCCTTTCGCGACGAGAATGCACGGACTTGATCCGTCCCACATCATAAAAAACCTGAGCCATTTTCGCGAAATGAAGCGCATGGCCTGCGCGCAGCAATAGTCAGCGGTGCAAAGGAGCTGACACTATGAAATACCCCGCCCTGTGGTGCGCTGCGGCCGCCACGTTAAGCTTGTCACCGGTTGTCCTTGCGGCCAGCCCTGATGCTGCTGGAGTGGCCACGCTCACACCTGCCGAGGCACCGCCTGAAGCCTTAACCCTTCCGACGCTCATCGGCGGCGATTTGGCGATTTCGGATTTTGAAGAGAGCATCGCAGCGGCGATGACAGGCGGGAACTACCGGATGGGGTATATATGGGGCCGGTGGCGCGATCAGGTGATCGGAGAGGGTGTTTTGCGCGCCTGGATGGCGGCTGAAGCGAAGCGCGCACCGTGACGCCTGGGGGGCTGGCCACCCGCATCCTGCATCGCATTGCGCGGCGCTTAAGGCGATAGCCATCTCAGATTGCTATTGACGAGGGGTATCAACGCCGACACAGCGCTGCCGGTCTTAGCGGGTGTAGCTCAATGGTAGAGCAGCAGCTTCCCAAGCTGACGACGAGGGTTCGATTCCCTTCACCCGCTCCACGCTGCCCTTCACCGAGCAGTTTAGAACCGGAATCCCAATCGCGATTGGATGCGCAGCGGGTAGTTCGCGATCGCGTGTTCATCGGTGTTGCCTGCGGTCTCTCCGGCGCAATGCAGCCCGGCCATGATATCGGTGACAACGCCATCCTCATGGATCATCCACACCGCGCCCGAATCGCCCGGCTCGCTGATCTCGCCATTGCTGGGTTTGCGCGCGGGGTCAGGCGCAATGTCAAAACCGCCGATGATCACCGGGCCGCTCGCCAAGCGCAGATCAATCTTGGTGAGCACATCGACCCGGCGAACGATGCCGTAGGTAATCCCTGAGACCAGCCCCGATTTGACCACAGTGTCTTCCAGGTCAACATCCGCCATGCGCGCCGGCGCAACGCCAAGCCCGTGGATCATCGGATCAACCGTGCGATTGGCGATCAGCGCGAGCGCCGCATCGCCATCCTTGCCCAGCGTACCGCGCAGCAGCATGCCGATGACATTGTTGGCAAGGTTCATATCGTCCTTCGCGCTGGGCTGCAGGATCGGCGAGCCCAGCCCGCCATCTTCAGACGGCCGCCCGTCCTGCGTGTTCAAGACGTGCCAATTTGAAAGCATGCAGGGAAGGCCGGTGCGCTCATCAAAAACGATCGCGCCTAAAGTGCCCTTGGTGTCTGTGCGATGGCCCACGCTGATCCCCGGCATCACGGGATCATGGCGGCGGGTGCGCCAGCCCGGGATCTCAGGCTCCACAATCTGATGCGAGGCGTTGTAGCGGGCGACTTGCACATCGGTCGGGATCGGTGTCCCTTCGACCATGATTTCGCGCGGCAACATCGCGGTGCCCAGCGCTGCCATCTCGCTCTCGTCGACTTTGCGCTCCACCGTGAAGACGATGCTGATCGGGCCTGCAGGGTCATAATCCTTGCGCCCGATCCCGATCGAGGTGACGTTGGGATCGCGCAGGAAATCCTCCCCGCGATTATCGATAAACCTGCGCAGCTTGTCCTTGTGTTCGTGAACGGCCATGCCCCGTGTCTCCCCGCCTTTGCGCTTGTGCCCTGAGCGATTAGCGAAGGATTGTATATAAACGCAAAGCTAAGGCGTGACGCGGCGGCCAATGCGAGAGATAGCGCGGGTACGCTGATCGCCTTTGGGATAGAGACCCCGCCCGCACCATGGATACATTCCTCTTCAGCTTTGTCTTGGTGGCCGCCCTTTCGTTTGGCGCACGCGATCAATTGCTGGTGGCGCAGCTGTCGGATGCT